>NZ_JAKGAY010000009.1:0-122427 GCF_021532545.1 Halomonas sp. Cn5-12 | reverse complement strand
GAGCAGAAGCCTCCCCGGAGGGCTCTCGATAACTGTATGGCGGGCCGGAAGCCCAAAGACTGTCGAAGCGCTCAGAGCACACAGGCGAGCGAATTCAGCGGAACGAAGCTCAGCCCGATAATGGGGGACAGGAACCGCCGTGGTACGGATCCGTTTGCCCGGTGGTGTGAGAGGACGGGGGAGGCGACTCCCCCTCCTACTCGATCCGTTTAAGCGGAGGCTTCTTCGTCGCTTTCGGGCTTGGTGCTGCCTTGGTGGGCAAGTGGGCTGGCTTGGTCTAAACGGGGGTGGTTATCCAAGAACTCCCGTTTGAGATCCGGCACGGCATCCAGCGCTTGAATGGTGTGGTGCAGCGCATGAATAGCGGCCAGCACGTCCTGAGTATTGCCGGTTTCCGAAATGGTGTGCATGTTGCGGATCGGGAAACCCATGGAGGTTGCTGCGCTGTCGATGGAGGCCAGCACGCCCGCCATGCCGTCGGTGCCGGTATCTACACCCACAATGTCTCGCTGCATGGGGATGTCCTGCGTTTTCGCGGCGCTGGCGATGATGCGGTTGAGCTGCTCGCTGGCAATAGAACCCACCGACAGCGTAAAGCCTTTGCCCATCTCCAGCGATTGCATGCGCTTGTCGCCAATGCCAGGGGCGGCGACGTAGTCGTGATTTACATCCACGCCAATCAGCGCATCGGGCTTGAGTTCGCCGGCCAGCACGCGGCTGCCGAAGCGGCCAATCTCTTCGTAGCTGGCAATGGCAAACATCACCCGCACTTTTTCGGTACCGCCTGCTTCGGCGATCAAGCGTGCGACTTCCGCCGTCACAAAGCATCCCAGGCCGTTATCCAGATACGCGCCGTAGAAGGTGTTCGGGCTAAAGCCAGGGCGAATGGGGCGGTTGAAGATAATCGAATCGCCCGGCCGCACGCCCAGGTTCAGCACCTGCTGCTTCTTGTTCTCGCCGTGAATCTGCAGATCGAGATAGATCTGCTCTTTCTTAATGCCTTTGCTGCCATCGCGCTGGGCGGGGTCAGAAAAGTGGATAGCACCCAGCGCTTCCACCGTGCCGCCTTTAATGCTGCGGTAGCTGCCGGGGGCTTCCGGGTCTTCGCTGAACAGCGTGACTTCATGGCCGATCAATACGCCGGGCAGGAAGGAGTCGGTGTTGATCCAAATCTTGCCATCTTCACCAATCGAGCGAACCTGCATGCGGATTTTGTCCGCATGGCCGATGATCATCAGCTTGAACATATCATCGCGGCCTGGGTGGGTATCCAGCACCACGCCCGCATTGCCTTTAAACTGGTGCAAATGCCAGTCGCTGGGAGCGAAGCTCTCGAAGTAGGGCTTCAGCACGCCGTAGGTCATCGCGCCTTCCAGGCCAACAGGGCTGGGGGCCGCCAAAATATCGCGCATCAGTTTGAACTGCGCGTCGGGCATCGGTTGCGTCCAGGGTTTTGCAGTATCGCTCATCGTGCTTACTCGCTTATGACGGTGGTGAAACGTGAGAGTTAGTCTGCCAGATTCCGAGCACTAATGCGCTGCTTCCACATGCCACGTTTAGCCGATAGTACGGCGCTGGTTTCCGCGTATGATGGAAGATAGCTGGCTATCCATTGAAGCCACACTACCACAACAAAAATAGTGACGACGAGGGAGTGTCCATGCCTACTGCAAGCGTTCAGGCCCAGCGCTTTAAAGTGCTGTTGGCGGGGGTATTTAGCCAAATTTTATGTATCGGCATTGCGCGGTTTGCCTATACGCCGCTACTGCCGGTGATGCAGCAACAGAGCTGGGTTAGCGACGCCGATGGCGGCTGGCTAGCGGCGTTGAACTACGCAGGCTATATGCTAGGAGCGGTGCTGGCGGCCTCTATTCGCACGATTTATCTCAAAGACACGCTGTTTCGCATTGGCTTAGTGCTGGCCGTATTAACCACCGCCGGTATGGCGCTGACCGAACACTTTTGGGTATGGGCGGGGCTGCGCTTTTTGGCGGGGCTCTCCAGCAGTGGCTCGATGCTGTTGGCGTCAGGGCTGATTTTGCACTGGCTGATTCAGCACCGTCAGCGGGGCGAGCTGGGCATCCACTTTGCAGGTGTCGGCATTGGCATTGTGGTAGCGGCCTTAGCGGTAGAGCTGATGCTGGCGCTGGCAATGAACTGGCAAGCGCAGTGGTGGGGCTTTAGCGCCTTGGGGGCGGTGCTGCTGGTGCCTGCCTGGTGCTGGTTACCGCGCCCGGTAAAACCGGTGGTAGGCAGCGCTGCCAGTCATCAAGCACCTGCAACGCCGCCTAGCCGCACCTTTATGCGTCTTATGCTGCCCGCCTACTTTTGTGCGGGCTATGGCTATGTGATCAGCGCAACGTTTTTGGTCGCGATTGTGGAGCGCGAACCGCTGCTGGCCGGGGCCGGGAACTGGGCCTTTGCGTTGGTGGGGCTGGCCGCAGCCCCCGCCGTGATGCTGTGGGATTTAATCGCGCGGCGGATTGGTTACTTAGGCGCGCTGATTGTGGCCATGCTGGTGCAGGTAGTAGGCATTGTGCTGCCTGCGATCAGCCCAACGTTACCGGGCGTGTTGATTAGCGCAGTGCTCTACGGCGGCACGTTCCTGGGTTGCGTCAGTTTAGTGCTGACCATGGCGGGTAGGCTGTACCCTGCCAGCCCCGCCCGCTTGATGGGACAAATGACGTTGGCCTACGGCGCAGCGCAGATTGTGGCCCCTGCGCTCACCGGCATGCTCGCGGAAGCCTCTGGTCATTATTATGTGGGCCTATGGCTGGCTGGTGGCTTTGTGGGGGCCGGGGCGCTGCTGTTGGCGTGGTTGCGCAGAGTGGATCAAACCGCCCAGCGGCTAGATGCCGAGGCAAAAGCAAGCTATGCCACGCCGTGATACGTGGGCTTTCGCAGCAAAATCCACTAGGATAGGCGCTTTTTTCTGACAGGGTGGAAGGTCATGGCGTCTTCTGGGCAACCTCGCATTCAGTGGCTGGGCCGCTGGGGCTTTATGTTGGCAGCCACCGGTTCGGCGGTGGGGCTAGGCAATATTTGGAAATTCCCTTATATCACTGGGGAGTATGGCGGCGGTGCCTTCGTACTGGTCTATTTAGCGTGCATCTTAGCGGTGGGCGTACCGGTAATGATGACCGAAATTGCGTTTGGTCGCCGGGGGCGTGGTAGCCCCATTGATGCTATTCGCCGTGTAGTGAATGAGTCTGGCCGCTCCTCTATGTGGTCGCTGATTGGCTGGATGGCCATGCTGTGTGGCTTTATGGTGCTATCGTTTTACGTCGTGGTGGCCGGCTGGTCCTTCTCCTATTTATGGAAAATGCTCACCGGCGGCTTGGCGGGCACCAGTGTGGACGAGATGGCGGCCGTGTTTGGTGCCAATAACGCTAACCCCATCACGCTGGGTGGCTGGAGTACCCTGGTCACGCTGCTGACCATGATCATTGTCGGTAAAGGCGTTCAGGAAGGCATCGAGAAAAGCGTTAGCTGGATGATGCCGGGGCTGGTGCTCATGCTGGTGTTGCTGATTGGATTCGGCATGTTTTCCGGCGGTTTCGGCGACGCGGTTGATTTCCTGTTCTCTTTTAAGGCGGGCAGCCTCTCTAGTGAAGGGATGTTGGCGGCCTTGGGCCACGCTTTCTTTACGCTCTCATTGGCGTCGGGTGCCATCCTGACTTACGGCAGCTACTTGCCTAAAGATGCCTCCATTGGCCGCACGACGCTGAGCGTGGCCGTGGCGGATACCGTGGTAGCGCTGATGGCAGGGTTAGCAATTTTTCCAGTGATTTTTGCCAACGGCATGGACCCCGGTGAAGGCCCAGGGTTACTGTTTATGAGCCTGCCGTTAGCGTTCCAGGCGATGCCGCTGGGCACGCTGTTTGGAGCGCTGTTCTTCTTAATGCTCTCCATGGCCGCACTAACCTCCTCAATTTCCATGGTGGAAGCAACGGTCTCTTGGTTGTGCGATAACAAAGGCATGAGCCGTAAATCCGCCTCGTGGGCCACCGGTATTGTGCTGTGGCTGATCAGCACGCTGGCGATGCTGTCGTTCAACCTGGGCGCTGATTGGACGCTGGCAGGCAAGAACTTCTTTGATTGGCTGGACTACCTCACCTCCCGTTGGATGATGCCGCTGGGTGGCCTGGGCATGGTACTACTGGCCGGTTTTGTGCTGAAAAGCGAAACCTTCCGCGACGAGCTGGGGCTGGCGCCGCTGCCCTATACGCTGTGGCTGGCCATGGTGCGCTACGTGAGTCCGCTGGGTATTTTGGTGATTTTTGTCGATGCCCTAGGCTTGTATCAGGTCTCTTTTGCTGCCCATTGGCCGGTGCTGCTAGCGCTGCTGGTCCTGGTGGCAGTGGTGGGTGAAGCCATTAGCCCGCGCCTTCGCCAAGCGCTTTCCGCCCGCTAAGCGCTGCTGTTCACGCTTCACCCTGGCGGCGGCAATCGCGCCAGGGTGAGTGCCTGCCTCCATTAACTCATCCCAACAGGTGGTGTAGCGTCTTGAGCGGTGCTCACAGCGCAGCTGCCAAGGCGCGTCGGCGTCAGTCATCCCAAAGCGCAGCGTGCCTTGTCCCATCTTCTGATTAATCTCGTCTACCGCCTTCATCAAGTGAGGGTGCGCCTTGGTGGTTGGCTGTAGCAGAGAGAGCTGATACTGCTGTGCATCCACCAAGTCCAGCAGCATCACGCCTGCCTTCATAAACTGAAAGCCAGGGCGATACATCTGGTCGAGCCCTTCGCGAACGGCTTCCAGAATGGCGCGAGTATCGTCGGTGGGTGCTTCAAGCGGAATCATCGTGCTAGGCGACAGCTGGGGCTGGTCCTTGCGGTGGCGGTTGGTGTTTAAAAACAGTAGGACGGCGCGGGCAAGGCTGCCTTGCTGGCGCAATTTTTCGGCACTGCGCTGGGCGTGGCGGCGCAGCGCCGCGTGAAGCTCCTCTTTTACGCCGGTGGTTTTACCAAACGAGCGTGAGGTCATGATGCGCTGGCGGGGTTGCTCAACGGCATTCAACTCTAGGCAGGGCGTACCGCGCAGCTCTAAGGCGGTGCGGGCTAGAACCACCGAGAAGCGTTTGCGTAGCCGTTTGGGGTCGTGCTCCCGCAAATCCCAGGCGGTGCGAATGCCGCTGACCGCTAGTCGTTCGGCAAGGCGCCTGCCCACTCCCCACACATCGCTTACCGGCAGCTGTTTCAGCACTGCCTGGGTGGTAGCGCTTTCACCGTGGAGTAAACACACTCCTGCGTAGTGAGGCTGTTTTTTGGCTAGGTGATTGGCGAGCTTCGCCAGTGTATGCGTAGGGGCCAGCCCGATACACACCGGAAGCCCCAAATAGCGACGAATGCGGCGGCGCAGTGCTGTGCCCAGCGCTTGGCACTGGGTATCACTGAGGCCATCCAGATAAATAAACATCTCATCAATCGAGTAGGGGGCCACTTCGGGGCACGTATCGCGCAGCAGCTGGGCAAGCCTCGCTGACATATCGCCGTACAGCTCGTAGTTAGAAGAGAGCAGGTGGATTACCCCGCGGCGGCGTAGCCCCTCTAGCTGGTATGCGGGCGTGCCCATGGAGATCTCCATGGCTTTCATCTCTGCTGAGCGGGCAATCACGCAGCCGTCGTTATTCGACATCACACCAACGGGTTTGCCTTCCAGCGCCGGATTGAACACCCGCTCACAGGAGACGTAAAAATTATTGGCATCCACCAGCCCGATCACGGCAGATACTCGTGAATCACCGCGCGCACCACACCCCATAGCTGGCAGTCGGTACCTTCCAGGGGCAGCGGCGGATAGTGGGGGTGGGCCGAGCAGAGGTGCGGCGTGCCGCGATGCAGCGCATAGCGTTTGATCAGCACTTCTTCATCCAGCATGGCGACCAAAATATGCCCTAGGCGCGGCGTGACGCTGCGGTCGACGACCAGTAAATCACCGTCAAAGATGCCCCAACCCTCCATGCTGTCCCCTGTCGCGGTGAGGTAAAACGTTTGGGTAGGGTGCTTGATCAGCCGCGCATTGAGGTCGAGAGTGCGCGGCTCGTAATCTTGGGCAGGAGAGGGAAAGCCGCTAAAGCCTGCACGGCCTGTGAGCAGAGGAAAAGGCAGCGGCTGAGAAGTTAACGGCAAGGCTGTCGCAACCACGGTTGTTGCAAAATGGATGGGTTGAGACGGCATCGTCGGCATCCTCATGAATAAATGGTGTGTTTATGTACAGTGTGTTTAAACAGTATTTATTCATGGGGGAGAAATTGCAAGCACTGCCCTCAGCGGGCTAACCATAGCCCCACGACTAGGGCGCTCACGACAGTAATAAAGAACACAAGGTTACGGGCGCGGGTATCGCGGCGAGGTTTCATGGCAATCTCCATCAAAAATTAACAGCGTCGTGGCCCATGGCCATGTAAAAGCAGCACAAGCGCTGCGCCGAGCATGGTAACGTTTGCACCATACTATGTGCATCGTAATGTTCACATTTACGAGCGTCACCTGACGCGCCAGTTTTTCGCTGTGAGACACCGATTTATGAACGACGCTTCTCGAGTAGGCACGGCTCCTCAGCCGCTTTCGCTGGCCAGCGGGCGGCTAGCGGCGCTGAGCTGGGGGCGTAGTGACGCGCCCACATGGCTAGCGCTGCATGGCTGGCTGGATAACGCGGCCAGCTTTTCACGCTTAGCCCCGCAGTTAGTGAACGCGCTGGGTATCCGTATCGTGGCGATTGATTTTCGCGGCCACGGGCACTCTGCCCATGCGCCTGCGGGCAGCGATTATGCGCTCTGGGATTACACCCATGATGTGCTGGATGCCATGGAAGCGTTGGGCCTTGAGCAGGCCACGCTGCTGGCCCACTCCATGGGGGCGGCGGTCTCTTGCCTGCTGGCCGCGGCGTTACCGGAGAAGGTCGCCCGGTTAATTCTGATTGACGGGTTAGGTGCGCTGAATACACCGGCACAAGAGACGCCCAGCCAACTGCGCAAAGGCTTAATCGCTCATCGGCGCCCGCCTTCCCGCGCGCCTCGTTACCCGGATATTGAGAGCGCCGTGGCGGCGCGTGTGGCGGGGGGCGTCACGCCACTAGATAGCATCACCGCCACGCCGCTGGTCGAGCGCAACACCCAGGCCACCGCCGATGGCAAAGTACAAATGCGTACCGATAGCCGCCTGCTCAAGCCCTCGCTGGTGCGCTTTACACCGCAGCAGGTGCTGGCCGTTTTGGCCGAAATCCAGGCGCCGGTGCTATTGATAGAAGGTGAGCGCGGTATTTTAGGCGAGCGCGCCTGGGCAGCCCAAGCAAGGCAGGCGGTGCCGCGACTCACCCGGCACGTGCTGGCAGGTGGCCACCATCTGCATTTGGAACCACAGGCCGTTGAGCGTGTGGCCGAGGTGATTTGCTTAGAAGGCTGCACGGCCAGTTAACGTCGCATCGAAAGAAAAGCGCGTGCGTATGAGACGCCATGCCACAAAGGAGGGGCAGATCGTGGTCAGCCAATTAACGGGGAGGACGCCGGGCGGTGGCAATAAAGTAGCGCTGGTGCTCGGTAGCGGCGGTGCTAGGGGGTATGCGCATATTGGCGTGATTGAAGCGCTGGAGGCGCGTGGTTTCGAGATTATTTCGATTGCCGGATGCTCCATGGGAGCGCTGATCGGCGGCATTTACGCCTCGGCCAAGCTACCGGAGTACCGGGAGTGGGTGTGTAACCTTGATTACTTGGACGTGCTCAAGCTGGTCGATGTGACCTGGAGCCCCATGGGGGCGATGCGTGCCAACAAAGTGATGAGCAAGCTGGAGGAGCTAGTGGGCGACCGGCTGATTGAAGACCTGCCCATTCCAGTGACCACCGTGGCCACCGACCTCGTGCGCCAGCGGGAAGTATGGTTTCAAAACGGCCCGCTGCTACGCGCCATTCGCGCCTCGATTGCGGTGCCAGGGGTGATTACCCCCGTGCACATTGGCGAACAGGTGCTGGTGGATGGCGGGTTACTCAACCCGCTGCCAATGATGCCAGTGTTGGCTGCCCATGAGGCGGATTTCGTGGTGGCGGTGAACGTCACCGCTCACAGCCCGCAGTCGGTCACGCTGGAGGAGCTGCTGCCACAAGAAGAGAGTAGCGACAGCCGCACCGCCCTGGAGCGGGACCGCGACGCCAATATTGGCGGCTGGATGGAGGAGGTGCGCGCGACCACGCGGCGGCTATGGGGTGGCCTAGGCGGCAGCAGTGAAGAGAGCGACGACGATGAAACAGTAGACCTGCGCGGCAAGCGCGAGTGGGGCAAGCTGGATATGATTCTGGAATCGTTTGATATTACCCAGGCAGCGCTAGCGAAGTACAAGGTGGCTGGCTACCCACCGGACGTGCTGATCGAAATTCCTAAAACGGTATGCAGCACCTACGAGTTTCACCGGGCGAAGGAGCTCATCCGCTTAGGCCGCCACTTGGCCGATGAAGCCTTGGAGCGGCGCATGCCTAGCATTGCCTCTGACGCTACTAAATAAACAACATGAATTACTGCCCGCGTTTGCGCAGCAAAATATACATCGCCCCGGTGCCGCCATCGATATCCGTGGCAGAGCAGAACGCCAGCACGCCGGGCCACTCGCGCAGCCACGCATTGGTGTGGCTTTTCAGTACCGGGAAATCAGAGGTGGTGCCCCAGGCTTTGCCATGCACCACCAGCACACAGCGCAGCCCTTGGCCTGCGGCATCGCGAAGAAAGCTCTCTAGCTCTACCCGCGCCTCTTCCAGGGTATAGCCGTGAAGGTCTAGCCCTGCCTGCCAGGCCATTTGGCCGCGCTTCAATTGGCTAAACGTGCGCCAGGGCAGGTCGGGCACGCTGAACTCTAAATACTCTGATGGCCGTACGGCTTCCACCCGACCATCAGACGTGCGCCCGCTGGTTTGCAGTGTATTGCTCTCTACCGCCGCTCGGCGGCGCGCTTCGCTGGCGTCTGACTGGCGTTTGGGCTTACCGGGGTCGGCTTGGTTGGTGGCAATACGGCGTACGCCTGCCGCCTGCAGCGCTTGGCGAAAGGCACTGATATCGTCATCGTTGGGCAGGTGTCGCGTCATGGTCGGCTCGAATCAACTAAGTAGTGGTGAAAAAAGGGGCGGTGGATAAAAAACGCTAAGGCGAGACAGTATAGCGAGCTTAGCGCTGCTGTGAACCGGGCGGCGGCAAAGGTACAATCCCCCAACGAACTTTTGACGCCAGGAGCCCTTGTGACCACGCACCTCTCTGATGAGTCCTCCCCCTCAACGCTATCACTGCCTGATACGGCGCTGATAAGCGATCTTTACACACTGCGGGACTATTTGCGCTGGGTATCCAGCGAATTCTATCTGGCGGGGTTGCACTATGGGCACGGCACGCAGTCACCCTGGGATGAGGCGGTCGCGCTCTGCTTAGGCGCGCTGCACCTGCCTTGGAACGTCGACCCCGCCGTGCTGGATGCGCGGCTGCTGCCAGTTGAGCGCGAGCGGATTATTCGCTTAGCCCGGGAGCGTGTCACCACGCGCCGCCCGTTGCCTTATCTACTGGGAGAGGCCTTCTTTGCAGGCTACCCGTTTAACGTGGATGAGCGCGTGCTGATTCCCCGCTCGCCGATTGCCGAGCTGATCGAAGATGGCTTTGCGGCCTGGTTTCCAGAAGAACCACCCGCCCGCGTGCTGGATTTATGCACCGGCTCCGGCTGCATTGGCATCGCCACGGCGCTGGTGCTGCCGACCTGCGAAGTGGCCCTGGCGGATATCAGCCAGGATGCCTTGGCCGTGGCACGGCAAAATATTACCCGCCACGATGTCGGCGACCGCGTGCGCGCCGTGGAATCGGACGTGTTCGACGGCCTGGAAGGGCAGCGCTTTGACCTGATCGTTTCCAACCCGCCCTATGTGGATGAGCGCGACTTAGCCACGATGCCCGCCGAATTTCGCCATGAGCCAGCCCTGGCGCTGGGCGCGGGCAGCGACGGTCTTGATATCGTGCGGCGTATTCTGCGCGAGGCCCGCGAGCACCTAACTTCAGAGGGCTGGCTGATTGTTGAAGTTGGCAACTCTGACCGCCATGTGGAGGCTGCCTTCCCCGAGGTGCCCTTTATCTGGCTTGAATTCGAGCGTGGCGGCCAGGGCGTGTTTGCCCTGAACGCCGCTGAACTCGACGCCCATGCGGCGTCTTTTGCGTGAGGAATTAACGCCCATGTCTGGCAATACGTTTGGCAAACTGTTTACCGTCACCACTTTTGGCGAAAGCCACGGCCCCGCATTAGGGGCCATTGTGGATGGTTGCCCTCCTGGCATTGCGATTAGCGAAGAGGACCTGCAGGGCGATTTAGACCGTCGCCGCCCCGGCAGCTCGCGCCATACCACCCAGCGCAAAGAGCCGGATCAGGTGCGCATTCTTTCCGGCGTGTTTGAAGGCAAAACCACCGGTACCTCGATTGGCTTATTGATTGAGAATACCGACCAGCGCTCGAAAGATTACTCCAAGATCAAAGACCAGTTCCGTCCTGCCCACGCGGACTACACCTACCACCACAAGTATGGCCACCGGGACTACCGGGGGGGCGGCCGTTCCAGCGCCCGCGAAACCGCCATGCGCGTGGCGGCGGGTGCCATTGCCAAAAAGGTGCTGGCGGCACAGGGCATTCAAATTCGCGGCTATATGAGCCAGCTTGGCCCGATCAAGATCGACTTCAAAACCTGGGAAGCCGTCGACCAGAACGCCTTCTTCTGCCCCGACCCCGATAAAGTAGCCGAGCTGGAAAGCTACATGGATCAACTGCGACGGGACCAAGACTCCGTGGGCGCGGAAATTACCGTAATTGCCGATGGCGTACCCGTGGGCCTGGGCGAGCCAGTCTTCGACCGTCTGGATGCTGACCTAGCGCACGGTTTGATGAGCATTAATGCGGTAAAAGGGATCGAGATTGGCGCGGGCTTTGGCTGTATTGCTCAGCGCGGCAGCGAACACCGCGACGAGATGACACCGGAAGGCTTTCTCTCCAACCACGCGGGCGGCGTGCTGGGTGGTATTTCCAGCGGGCAGCCCATTGTGGCTCGGTTGGCACTGAAACCTACCTCCAGCATTACCACGCCGGGCCGCTCCATTGATGTCCATGGTGAACCAGTCGAAGTGATTACCAAAGGGCGTCACGACCCTTGTGTGGGCATTCGAGCGACGCCCATTGCCGAAGCCATGATGGCGATTACGCTGTTGGATCATTGGCTGCGCCACCGGGGCCAAAACGCTGATGTTAGCGTTGATACACCGCGATTAGGTCAGCGATAACGCCAAGGTGTGCTGAGTGGTTCGCTGCTACACTCAAGGAAGACGGTTAAGGAGTCGCCTATGAAAATTAACGTTGAGTTTGACCTGACGCCGGCTGAGTTTCGGCAGTCGCTAGGGTTGCCGGATGTAGAGGCGTTCCAGCAGAGCCTGCTGGATAATATTCAGCGGCAGATGGAATCAGGGGTAGAAGGTTATGACCCCATGAGCTTAATGCGCCCTTTCCTGCAGCAACCCATGATGCAGCAGGGGCTTTCACAGGGGCTGGCTAACTTTGGCACCTATCAGCAAATGATGCTGGATATGCTGCGTCAGGCCGGTAGTACCCATACGGGTGGTGCCAGTAACGGCACCCAAGATAGCGAACCATCGTCAGCGGCAAACGAGAAAAGTACCAAGGCGAAAGCCACGGCCTCTTCTCGCTCTCGCGCCAAAGAGTAGGCGATAAAGGCGCTATCAAATACGTGGCACTGTGAGGCTGAGTCAGAGGCGGCTGTAGGGTATGCAGAGGGGCCGTAGGAAGCTCCTTGTTGCAAAGCAGCATGCTAAGCATTACTCTTTTTGCAGTGCAGCAATTTGCGATGTGATGAGCCACTCCAGGCTCATGCCAAGGAATGAGAGACAGGAGCAACCACAATGCAAGACAAAATGATGGACGCCTTTAACGCCCAAACTCGCCAGATGTTTGAGCCGATGCGCAAGATGAACTCGCTGATGCTCAATAACATGGAAAAAATGACCCAGTACCAGCTGGAAGCGATGAAACGCTACAGCCAGATGGGCACCGAGCGCATCCGCAGCGCGACAGAAATTAATGATGCCGAGAGCCTGCGCGATTTCGGTACCAAGCAAGCGGAAATGATGAACGAGCTTTCTCAGCAGATGCAGGAAGACGCGCGGGTGATGAGCGAGATGAGCTTGCAGTTCAAATCTGAAATGGAAAAGCTGTTTAGCGAAGCCGGACAAAAAATGAGCGAACAAGTGAGCGCTACAGCCAAGGGTGAACAGCCCGCGAAGGCCTCAAGCCAGTCGTCTCGTAAAAGCTAATCGTCAGTAGTGTCCGCGGCGCCTTTGAGGCGCCGCGTTCTTTTACAGCGTTCTTAAGCGTGTTGCCAGGGCAACCATTGCTCAGTTGGTGAGGGGGAAAGTCGTATGCAGTCAGGGTGGAAAATGCCGTCTCAACCGTTGTCCCAGCAAGATATGGAGGCATGGAAGGCACAGCTTGACGACATAAGTGAACAGTACAAAGGTCTGCTAGAGGACCTGCTGTCACGTATGGCGCCCAGCGAAGCCGCTGACTCCGTTTATAGCGACATGCGCGAAAGCTTTGAAGCCGCTGCTCGTTCGCTGATGAGTAACCCGAATTTGCTGTGGCAAACCCAGTCGCGCTTGATGCAAGACCAGTGGTTGCTGTGGCAGCAGGGTGTACGCACCATGGCCGGTGAGCAGGTGGCCCCCCTAGTAACGCCGCCCAAGAACGACCGCCGTTTTAAAGATGAGGTCTGGACTACAGACCCCTACTACATGGCGATCATGCAGCAGTATTTGCTGTTTTCGCAGGTGGTCGAAGAGCTGATTAACGACCTGGATGTAGACCCTACCCTCAAGCGCAACTTAACGTTCTACGCGCGCCAGTTGGTGAATGCGATGTCGCCTACCAACTTCGTCTCCACCAACCCAGAAGTGATGCGCCGCACCCTGGAAACCAAGGGGCAGAATCTCGTCGATGGCCTCACTCGGCTACGGGAAGATTTAGCCAACTCAGCGGAAGGCATCAACGTACGCATGACCGACCGCAGCGCCTTTGGCGTGGGCGAGAACATTGCGGTAACGCCTGGCTCTGTGGTGTATGAAAACGAACTGATTCAGCTGATTCAGTACACGCCAACCACCGAAAACACCTTTAAAACGCCGCTGCTGATTGTGCCGCCCTGGATCAATAAGTACTACATTCTGGACCTGCGGCAAGATAACTCGCTGGTGAAGTGGTTGGTGGATCAAGGCCACACGGTATTTCTGATCTCCTGGCGTAACCCTGGCCCCGAGCAGCGCGATATTACCTGGGCAGACTATATGCAGATGGGCCCCATCAGTGCGATGGAAGCGATTGAGCAGGCCTGCGGCGAGAAGTCAGTCAACCTGCTGAGCTACTGCGTAGGCGGCACGCTGACCGCCTCCACCGTGGCGTATCTCACCAGCACGCGCCGTGGCCGCAAGGTGAAGTCGGTCACTTACATGGCCACGCTGCAGGACTTCCGCGATCCGGGCGATATCGGCGTGTTCCTGAACGAGCGCGTGGTGCAGGGTATTGAGCAAACCATGCAGATGAAGGGCTACCTGGATGGCCGCTCCATGGCCTACACCTTCAACCTGCTGCGGGAAAATGATCTGTTCTGGTCGTTCTATATCAATAACTACCTGAAGGGCGAGACTCCCTCCGCCTTCGATTTGCTCTACTGGAATACTGATGGCACCAACCTGACGGCAGGCACCCACGCTTGGTACCTGCGCCATATGTATCTGGAAAACCGCTTGGTAGAGCCCGGTGGCATCGAGCTAGACGGGGTCAAAATCGACCTGCGCAAAGTCTCAACCCCCAGCTACTTTGTCTCCACCAAAGAAGACCATATCGCCAAGTGGAACAGTACCTACTACGGTGCGCTGCTACCCAAAGGCCCGGTAACCTTCGTGCTGGGCGGCTCTGGGCATATTGCCGGTATCGTGAACCCGCCCCATAAAAACAAGTACGGCTACTGGACCAACGACACGCTGCCCGAGACCCACGAGGAGTGGATGGAAGGCGCTACGTTTAACGAAGGCTCCTGGTGGCCCCATTGGCAAGCCTGGATGACCGACAACGGCTACGTGGATGCAGACCCGAAGAAACTGGTACCTGCCCGCCAGCCAGGGGAAGGGGAGCTAACAGTGATCGAACCCGCGCCGGGCCGCTATGTGCGGATGACGATTCCCGAGGTGCTAGGGGAAATCCCCAGCAGCACTTAATCCGGCGCTTAGCAGACGGCTTTTTAAGAAGCCGCCTAAAACGAAGCCCCCTGCCACGAATGTGGCAGGGGGCTTTTTCATGGCCGAGGTGCTGTTGACATCAACGCCGACGCACAAACCCCGGCAGCAGGAACAGCCCGGCGAGTAGCCAGATGGGCAGGCTGCCCATGCGGGTAAACGGGGTGAGCCCTTCCATGGCGTAGAACTCGCCCGTGAGGTAGGTGGTTTCAAACTGTGGGGCGCGGTCTACCAGCTCGCCACGGGGGGTAATAATGGCGGTGATGCCGTTGCTGGTAGCGCGAACTACATAGCGGCCATTTTCCAGCGCACGCAGGCGGGCCATTTGCAGGTGCTGGTGCGGGCCAATGGAGGCACCAAACCAAGTGTCGTTGGAAACCGTCACGATCACGCCGCTATCGGCGGCCCGCTGTGCGACGAGCTGTGGGTAGATGATTTCGTAGCAAATGGCGTTACCGATCGCCACTCCTGCTGCTTGCATCGGCACCTGCTCCGATGCGCCTTTGCTAAAGCTGGACATCGGCAGGTCAAAGAAGTCGATGGTCCCGCGCAGCAGGCTCTCTAGCGGCAGGTACTCCCCAAACGGCACCAGGTGCTCTTTCTGGTAGCTGCCTTCCACGTCGCCTACGCCAATCACGCTGTTAAAGTAGCGGTTATTCTCATCTAGCTGAACGATGCCGGTCAACAGGGCGGCTTCTGGCGGCAGGTTGGCCTGCACGCGCTCAAGCACTGGCCGTGCTTGGCTATCAGTCATGGGTAGCGCGGTTTCAGGCCATAAGATCAGATCCGCTTCATCCGCCACTTCGCGGGTTAAGTCGCTGTAAATATTCGCAGCGGTGCGCTGGCCTTCAGGCGTCCATTTTAACAGCTGGGGCAGGTTGCCCTGCAGCAGCGCGACGCGAGTGGGTTCTCTTACCGGCGTTGTCCACTGGCTTGGCAGTACGAAAGGAGCTAGCCAGATAGCGGCCAGCGGTAGCGCTGCCCACCACTGGCGGCGCAGCAGTTCCGCCCCTAACGTGCCGGTAAGCACCACCAGCAGCGAGAGTAAGTACACACCTCCAACGGGTGCCCAACTGGCCAGCGGAGAATCCACGTAGCTGGACCCCACCAACAGCCAGGGAAAGCCGGTGAACAAGTAAGTGCGCAGCACCTCGCCCAGCACCCACGCACCAGCAAAGGTGAGCAGCGCCCAGCGGGGGCCGATGAAGCGGCGGTAGAGCCAGAACGTGCCCGCAAAGAAGAGCGCCAGCACGCTCACAAACAGCGCGGTTAAAAAGACCGCGAGCGGCACACCGGTGTAGCCGTAGTCGTGAATCGATACGTAAACCCATGAGGTGCCGCTAGCAAACAGCGCCACGCCATACAGCCAGCCTTTTAACGCGGCTTGGCCAGGGCTTAAGGTATGCAGCCCGACATACAGCAGGCCAATGGCCACAGGGCCAAGCCACCAAAGCTCAAACGGGGAAGCGGTAAGCGTGGTAAAGCCGCCAGCCACTAAGGCGGCTAGCAGCTGAAACGTCAACGTGGGTGTGAACCCCATAACGATATCCTATCAACAGTGTGAGGTAGGCAAGGTGAGGGCGACAGGCTAGTCGTCTTGGCTTTCGTCTTCCGTAGGTTCGCTATCGCGATAGGCCTCAAGTAGACGTATCCGGCGGTTATCGGCGTTCAGAATCACAAACCGCCAGCCGCCTAAGCTGGTGTGCTCGCCTCGGCCTGGCAGATGACCAAACTGCTGCATCACAAGGCCGCCCACCGTATCGAATTCGTCATCAGAGAATTCGGTGCCAAAGCGCTCGTTGAAATCTTCAATCGGGGTGAGGGCGCGAATCGCGAAGTGGCCGTTCTCCAGCGTGCGGATATCGTCCTCTTCATCAGTATCGTGCTCATCTTCGATATCCCCGACAATCTGCTCAAGAATATCTTCAATGGTGATGATGCCCGCTGTGCCGCCATACTCATCCACCACGATCGCCATATGGTTATGGGTTTCGCGGAACTCTTTGAGCAGCGTGTTCAAACGCTTTGACTCAGGAATAAACATGGCAGGGCGCAGCACGTCTTCCAGCTTGAACGCATCGCGGCTCTCTTGCGATTGCGACAGTAGCGGCAGCAGGTCTTTGACCAGCAGGATGCCTTTTACGTCGTCCAGGTTTTCGCCCACCACCGGGTAGCGTGAATGGCCGGTCTCTTGGATCAACGGTAGGTAGTCATCCCACGTTTGGTCGAGGGTAATCGCCGATACCTGAGAGCGTGGGATCAAGATTTCACGCACTTGCTGATCGCTGATCTCAAGCGCGCCCTCAATAATCATGATGGCGTCTTGATCCAGCTTCAGTTTCCCTGCGGTGTGGCGTAAAAACGTCATCAGCTCGTCTCGCGAGCTGGGTTCGTCATTGTCTCCGGAAAGGGCGCTAAAGAGTTTCTCGAGCCATGATTTTTGATTAGGGTTGCTCGATCGGTCTTCGCTCATTGCGTCAAATCTCTCTCAGTTACGGACAGAATGTTACGGAAAAGGTAGTTCGGAAAATATTGTACGGAGAAGCGGTCACGAATGGGTGACCACGCTTCAAGTGACCGTTTTATCACTGAGTGACAGCAGACACCACCCTAAACGTACGTTTGGCTCAAGGTAGCAGCTTACACGTGATAAGGATCAGGAATATTAAGGGTGGCCAGCAGCTCGCGTTCTAGCTGCTCCATCTCTTCGGCTTCCTGCTCTTCGATATGGTCGTACCCCATCAGGTGCAGGGTGCCGTGTACGACCATGTGGGCATAGTGGTGGGCCAGCGGCTTCTGCTGCTCTTCGGCTTCACGTGCGACTACGGCATGGCAAATAATCAGGTCGCCCAGCAGCGGCAGGGTAATGCCGGGTGGGTTTTCAAACGGGAAAGAGAGCACGTTGGTGGGCTTATCTTTTTCCCGGTAGTCGCGGTTAAGCGCCTGGCTCTCTTCTTCATCCACAAAACGAATGGTGAGCTCTAGGCGGTCATCATTCGGGTGGCGAGAAAAGACACAGCCCACCCAATGGGTGAGCTGTTCAAGCGAGGGTAGCAGTGGCTCATCAATCGCCGCTTGCCGGTCGATTATGATGTCGCTCATCGTTAGGCTTCTCCCGAACGTTCGCTATTGCGCTCTAACGCCTGCATACGCGCTTCACGCTCTTGCTGGCGTGCTTCACGGCGGGCGCGCTCTTGCACTTCCTGCTCGGATTCAAACTCGTCGTAGGCTTCGATGATGCGCTGAACCAGCGGGTGGCGCACCACATCTTTCGCGGCAAAGTGGGTCACGCCGATTCCTGGCGTATCTTTGAGCACGTCGAGCACTTGCGAGAGGCCTGAACGCTGCCCGCGCGGTAAGTCGACCTGGGTAATATCCCCGGTAATCACGGCGGTGGAACCAAAACCAATCCGCGTCAGGAACATTTTCATCTGCTCCGGCGTGGTGTTCTGGCTCTCATCCAGAATGATGTAGGAGTTGTTCAGCGTACGGCCACGCATATAGGCCAGCGGAGCAATCTCGATCACCTGACGCTCGATCAGCTTCGCCACCTGCTCAAAACCGATCATTTCATACAGAGCGTCGTACAGCGGGCGCAGGTAGGGGTCGATTTTTTGAGCAAGGTCGCCCGGCAAGAAGCCGAGTTTCTCACCGGCTTCTACCGCTGGGCGCACCAGCAGAATGCGGCGCACTTCTTGCTGATTGAGCGCTTCTACCGCAGCGGCCACGGCCAGGTAGGTTTTACCGGTACCCGCTGGCCCAATGCCGAAGTTGATATCGTGCTCGCGAATGCTCTGCACGTAGCGTTGCTGATTCAGCCCGCGTGGCTTAATCATAGTGCGCGGCGTGCGCATGATGACTTCATCGCTACCGCCTTCGCCATCGTCTTCCTCTTCCAGGGCTTCAAGCCCGGATTCTTGGAGGAACAGATGCACGGTATCCGCCGATAGCTCGTCGGCGGCGGTTTCACGGTAAAGGTGTTCCAGCACGTTAGCCGCCGCTTTAATACGGTTAGCGGCACCGGCCAGCTGAAATACGTTGCCACGGTTGCGTAACGTCACATCCAGGCGGCTCTCAATCAGCTTTAGATGCTCGTCCTGTTGGCCGCAGAGGCTAGCGAGACGCTGCGGGTCATTGGGTTCAAGGCTTAGGGTGATAATGCGATTGGCCTGAGGTGATGGCTGGCTCAAGAGTAAGAAACCCGTCAGTTGATGTGTGTGAGACTCAGCTTACTGCCCCGGCGGTGCCGGGGCAATTACCTACGATAAGCAAGCGATCAATAACGCTCGGCAGAGGCGAGTTCAGCGCGCAGCGAATTGGGCAGCGCTTCGGTGATCTCTACATCGACAAAGTAGCCGATTAACTCGGTAGGATTGGCAGCGCGGAAGTTCACCACGCGGTTGTTCTCGGTACGCCCAGAAAGCTGGCCGGGGTCTTTCGGAGAAAACCCGGTCACCAGAATGCGCTGAGTAGTGCCCACCATACGGCGGCTAATCTGAGCGGCCTGCTGAAGGATGCGCTCTTGCAGAATAGCCAAGCGCTGCTTCTTCACGCTTTCAGGGGTGTCGTCTGGCAAGCCGGAAGCAGGGGTGCCGGGGCGCGCCGAGTAAACAAAGCTGAACGAGTGATCGAAACCGATACGGTGGATCAGGTTCATCGTGGCTTCGAAATCCTCTTCTGTTTCACCGGGGAAGCCGACAATAAAGTCAGAGGAGAAACTGATATCCGGGCGGTTAGCGCGGATACGTTCCATCTTCTCGATGTACTCTTCCGCCGTGTGGCCGCGCTTCATGGCGCTCAGAATACGGTCAGAGCCAGACTGTACCGGCAGGTGCAGGTGGCTTACCAGCTCAGGAATATCCGCATAGGCGTCTACCAAGCTATCCGTAAACTCCACCGGGTGAGAGGTGGTGAAGCGAATACGGTCGATGCCATCCACCGCTGCGATGCAGGCGATTAGCTCGGCAAGGTCAATCTCGTCGCCGTCTTCGTTGTCGCCTCGGTAGGCGTTCACGTTCTGGCCCAGCAGGTTGATTTCACGCACGCCCTGGTCGGCTAAGTGCATGACTTCATCCATCACCGCTTCAAACGGGCGGGAGACTTCTTCACCGCGAGTGTAGGGCACCACGCAGAAGGTGCAGTACTTAGAGCAGCCTTCCATGATCGACACAAACGCTGTGGCACCATCAGATTTGGGTTGCGGCAGGTGGTCGAACTTCTCGATTTCCGGGAAAGTGACGTCCACCGCCGCAATTTGATTATTGGCACGGGCGTCGAGCATCTTTGGCACCCGGTGCAGGGTTTGCGGGCCAAAAATCATATCTACGAAAGGAGCGCGTTTACGCAGCGCTTCACCTTCTTGGCTGGCCACGCAGCCGCCCACGCCAATCACAAGGTCCGGATTGGCGTCTTTGAGCTTTTTCCAGCGGCCTAACTGGTGGTAGACCTTATCCTGAGCTTTTTCACGAATCGAGCAGGTGTTCAGCAGAATCACATCTGCTTCCTTCTCGTTATCGGTTAGCTCCAGCTGGTGAGATTCGCCGAGTAGGTCCGCCATACGCGAGGAGTCGTACTCGTTCATTTGGCAGCCGTGCGTTTTGATGAAGAGCTTCTTCGCCATCGGTACCTGTCATCTATGGGTCGTCGGGGGAGACGAGGGATGAATGAAATAACGGTTGGGCAGCGATTGGTGCGGCCGTTGAATGCCTGCATTATACGGATACACGAAACCAGGGGCTAGGCATTCCCCCGTAATCGAGACTTGACCCGCGCGTTTCTATCAGTATACTACGCACCGTGTTTGAGCAGTTCCTCGATAGCTCAGTTGGTAGAGCAAATGACTGTTAATCATTGGGTCGCAGGTTCGAGTCCTGCTCGAGGAGCCAAAACACTTGTTAGTACAATTGCTTAGATTGCTTTAAGTAAGTGTTAATAAGTGATAGGCTCTGGTTCAAACGCAACAGCAAATGATGTTCCTCGATAGCTCAGTTGGTAGAGCAAATGACTGTTAATCATTGGGTCGCAGGTTCGAGTCCTGCTCGAGGAGCCAAGCTGCTGTTCTGCTAAAGATTTTCTGTTGTTCCCCGATAGCTCAGTTGGTAGAGCAAATGACTGTTAATCATTGGGTCGCAGGTTCGAGTCCTGCTCGGGGAGCCATTGGCGTATCACCTTTCCTATCTGAATGATTTTATCGCCCGTTGCCACCTGGCATCTTGGGTGTTTTTACGTGTGTATTTGTTAGCTGTCCGTGCCTTCTTAACGCCTGCCTATCGTATGGCGTACACTATGTTTCCAATTCATGGCGTGGGAAGGTGTCGTGGGAGAAGCGGCTAGCCTGCAGGCGCTGCAGGTCTTTAAGTGTTTGAGTGATGAAACGCGGCTGATGCTGGTGCTGCTGATTGCTAAAGAGCAGTCGCTGTGCGTGTGTGAGATGACCTATGCGCTGGAGGAGTCTCAGCCCAAGGTGTCGCGCCATTTGGCGCAGCTGCGCCAGTGCGGCCTGCTGATGGACCAGCGGGAAGGGCAGTGGGTCTATTACCGTTTAGCGCCGCAGCTACCTGCCTGGGCGCAGTCGATTATTGAATCCGCTGCGCAGGGGAGTGCCGTGCAGCTTAACGCGCTGACGCAGCGTTTGGCGCGTATGGGGGATCGCCCAGCGCGCCGTGCCGCGCTCTGCTAGCGGTTATGATTTAGTCAGCACACACAAAAACGCCAGCCCGAGGGCTGGCGTCTTCGTATTTAGGCTAGGTTAGGCCTTAACGCTTGGCCATGCGCTGCTGGTTTTGCAGGTGTACATAGTCAAGCAGCACTTCGGCGGCCTCGAGTACGTGCGCACGGTCGACCGGCACTTCTTCTTCGTTGCCTTCCGTTTCGCCTTCGCTTTCTACTTCAGCGTCTTCTGTCGGGGTGGTGCCGTCGCTACGCGCATCCATCCACTCTTCCAGTTCAGGCAGCCCCAGGGCGCGGCGGCGCTGGTTTTCCAGTGAGAGCTGTTCGGCTTCTTGGGCTTCTAGCTCGCGTTGGCGCTGCTCCCGGTTCAGGCTGACGCTGGTGTGCTGTTCACGTAGCTGGCGAGCCAGCGTGGATTGGCGCTCCAGGTAGCGGAAGTTGGGGTTCTCTTTGGCGCGCTCTTCATGGCGAGTAATCAGCGTCGGCAGTACACGTTCCGGCTCTCCGTAGCGGCGGTACTGAACGTTTTGCACGGTGTCCCAGGCCAGCGCGTTGTCCAGGCTGCTCTCACCAATCCGTTCCGGGTCAATCAGGCTGGGGAAGGTGATGTCCGGCTCTACGCCGCGGTTCTGGGTGCTGTCGCCAGAGATACGGTAGAACTTGGCGCGGGTGAGCTTGATCTGGCCGTGGCTAAGCTCGTTGAGGGTTTGAACGGTGCCTTTGCCAAAGGTAGACGCGCCCACCACAATGCCGCGGCCGTAATCCTGAATGGCACCGGCGAAGATTTCAGACGCCGAGGCCGAAAGGCGGTTCACCAGCACGGTGAGCGGGCCGTCGTACACGGTGCCTGCTTCGGTGTCGCCGTACAGCTGAATGCGGCCCTGGGCGTCGCGTACTTGCACGGTGGGGCCACGGTCAATAAACAGGCCGATTAGCGAGTTGGCTTCTTGCAGCGCGCCGCCGCCGTTATTGCGCAGGTCCAGCACGATGCCTTCAACACCCTCTTTTTTGAGGTTGTCGATTTCACGGGCCACGTCGCGGGTAGTGCTGCGGTACTCTTCTTCACCGGCCTGCCAGGCGTCGAAGTCCACGTAGAAAGTGGGCACATTGATGACGCCGATGCGGTGTGGCTCGCCGTCACGCATCACTTCGATCACTTCGCTGTGGGCGGCTTGATCTTCCAGGCTGACGGTGTCACGGGTGATTTCCACGATTTGCGAGCGGGTCATATCCACCGCCTGGGCCGGCACCACGTCCAGGCGGACCACGGAGCCTTTCGGGCCGCGAATCAGGTCGACGACGTTATCCAGGCGCATGCCCACCACGTTGACCATCTCTCCCTCTTCCTGGCCTACCGCAATGATGCGGTCAGCGGGTTCGAGCACTCCAGCGCGATCCGCGGGGCCGCCGGGTACGAGGCTAGAGACCTTGACGTACTCGCCGTCGGATTGCAGTAGCGCGCCTATGCCCTCCAGCGAGAGGCTCATTTGAATGTCAAAAGATTCGCCTTGGCGAGGAGAGAGGTAGCCGGTATGCGGGTCGATGGTGCCGGAGACAGCCGCCATCAGCAGCCCAAAGACATCTTCCGATTCCGTTTGGCGTAACCGCGAAAGCTGGCCTTCATAACGTTGGCGCAGGTTGTCTTCGATCTGCTCTGCGTCTTGGTCGGTGAGGGCGAGGGTCAGGGCGTCGTTTTTCAGCCGTTTGCGCCATAGCTCATCCAGCTCGCTTTCGCGGCTGGCCCAGGGGGCGTCTTCGCGGTTGACTTCCAAGCGTTCGTTGCTATCGAACTCCAACGATAAACCGTCGTCCAATTTGGCAAGCAGCCATTCCAAGCGGTTGGTGTGCCGCTCGCTGAGACGGTTGTAAAGCGCAAACGCATCGTCTAGGTCGCCGTCGAACAGCGCGTCGGCCATGTCGTCTTCGAGGTGGCGATAGGGTTCGATGTCACGGTTCAGTAAGTAGCTGCGCTGACCATCAAGAATGTCCAGATAGCGCTGGAAAGCTTCCTGTGACCACTGTTCGTCGAAATCAATATCGGCATAATGGCCATAGCGGAGGGCTTCCGCAATTTCCACCGCCGCTTGGCGTTGTTCGTCGGTCGGCGCAAGTTGCGCCAGCGCTGCCGGGCTGGTGATCACCAGCATTACGGCAAGGGCGACCGAGCGCGAAAGCGTTGCAAACAAGCTCATCAGTCAAGCTCTCCCGGATTTGTGTACACTCATTCTTCCCTAGACCCGCAGTCAGCCTATGAGTTGCGTAGGCCGAGGGAGCATTGTAGCAGGTCATTTCCCCTGTGAGACTCAATCATTACTGTTATGAGGAATTCCATGTCCGAGGCTTTCAACGCGGAACGTTTAACGCGGCTGTGCGATTTTCTGCAGCAGTCGCCCACGCCATGGCATGCGACTCAACGCATGGTCGAGCGTTTGGAGCAGGCGGGCTTTGCGCGCCTGGAAGAGACCGCGAACTGGCAATTGTCGCCAGGAAAGCGTTACTACGTGACGCGCAACGACTCGTCGGTGATCGCGTTTCAGCTGCCCGCTGGCAAGGTGACCAGCCTGCGCATGCTGGGTGCTCACACCGATAGTCCAGGGCTGCGCTTGAAGCCCAACGCCACCCAATATTCAGCAGGTTGGCTGCAGTTGGGCGTGCAGGTTTACGGCGGCGTGCTGTTGGCCCCCTGGTTTGACCGAGATTTGGGCTTGGCGGGCCGCGTTCACGTGCGCCATGCCGATGGTCGCTTGGAGAGCGTGCTGCTCAACGTGGCGCGTCCGATTGCGATGATTCCGAGCTTGGCGATCCATATGGACCGCGATGTAAATGCGGGGCGCTCGATCAATCCGCAAACACAGATGGCGCCGGTGCTGATGCAGAGCGATACCGCCAAGCTGCACGAACTGCTGGGGCAGTGGCTGGAAGAGCAGCATGGCCTACGCGCGGTCGAGGTGGTGGATTTCGAGTTGGGTTTTTACGACGTTCAGCCGCCATCACTGGTCGGGCTGCGCAAGGAGCTGCTGGCCAGCGCGCGGCTGGATAACCTACTGTCGTGCTTCGTGGGCCTGGAAGCGCTGCTGGAAAGCGATGGTAGCCAGGGCGCGCTGCTGGTGGCAAACGACCATGAAGAGGTAGGTAGTGCCAGCGCCTGTGGTGCCCAAGGGCCGTTTTTAGGCGACGTGCTGAAACGCTTGAATGCCCAGGTGGGCGGTGGCAGCGAGGAGTCGTTGATCCAGCTGATTCAATCGTCGCTGATGATTTCCTGCGATAACGCCCACGCGCTGCATCCAAACTTCCGCGACAAACACGATGAACGCCACGGTCCGGCCATTAACGGCGGCCCGGTGATCAAGGTGAACGCCAGCCAGCGCTACGCCACCAATAGCGTCACCGGCGCGCTGTTCCGGGACGTGTGTCGCGAAGCAGATGTGCCCGTACAGTCGTTCGTCACACGGGCGGATATGGGCTGTGGCAGCACCATAGGGCCGATTACCGCCACGGAAGTGGGCGTGCCGACCATCGACGTCGGGTTGCCCCAGTGGGCGATGCACTCGATTCGTGAAACGTCCGGTACGCGAGATGTGGATTACCTGACGCGGGCGCTGACGGTGTTCCTGAACCGCCCGACGCTCTCCTGAGCTAACCAAGAAAAGTCTAGAAACGAAAAAGCCCGCTGACTGAGTCAGCGGGCTTCTGCTATTGCTAGCGGTATTCGGTGTTGGTGGCTACGCCCTGATTTGAACAGGGGACCCCATCATTATGAGTGATGTGCTCTAACCAGCTGAGCTACGTAGCCGTTCAACGGGTGCAAATATTACCCAGGGGTACGCCGCCCGTCAAGCATTTGTTTCTTTTCTCGCTTATACATTGAAGCGGAAGTGGATCACGTCGCCATCTTTGACGATGTAGTCTTTACCTTCCAAGCGCCATTTGCCGTTATCTTTGGCACCTTGCTCGCCGCCCAGCGTGATGTAGTCGTCATAGGCGATGACTTCAGCGCGGATAAAGCCTTTTTGGAAATCGGTGTGAATCACACCGGCGGCCTCGGGTGCGCTAGCGCCCTGTTTCACGGTCCAGGCGCGCACCTCTTTCACACCGGCGGTGAAGTAGGTTTGCAGGCCAAGCAGGGCGTAGCCCGCGCGAATTACGCGGTCTAAGCCCGGCTCTTCCATGCCCATTTCGGAGAGGAACATGCTGCGCTCTTCATCTTCGAGTTCGGCAATTTCGGCTTCTAACTGGTTGCACACCGGTACGACGACTGCACCTTCTTCGGCGGCGATCTCTTTGACGATATCCAGGTAGGGGTTGTTCTCAAAGCCATCTTCATTGACGTTAGCAATGTACATAGTGGGCTTGAGGGTCAAAAAGCCAAAGCTTTTTACCTGACGTTTTTCGTCGTCATCCAGGCCAAAGCTGCGCAGCGGCTGGCCTTCGGCAAGATGCGGCAGGATTTTGTCCAGCACGGCTTTGGTGGCAATGGCGTCTTTATCACCGCCTTTCACTGAGCGCAGTAGGCGCTGGCTGGCTTTCTCGACGGTGTCTAGGTCGGCCAAGGCGAGCTCAAGATTGATGGTCTCGATGTCGGCGCGGGGATCTACTTGGTTGGCGACGTGGATCACGTTGTCGTTATCGAAGCAGCGCACCACGTGGGCAATGGCTTGGGTTTCACGAATGTTGGCCAGGAACTTATTACCCAGGCCTTCACCTTTGGAGGCACCCGCCACGAGGCCTGCGATATCCACAAACTCCATGGTGGTGGGCAGCACTTTCTCAGGCTTTACGATGGCCGCTAGCGCATCCAGGCGTGGGTCTGGCATCGGGACGATGCCAACGTTGGGTTCGATGGTGCAGAACGGGAAGTTCTCTGCATCAATCCCTGACTTCGTCAACGCATTGAACAGCGTGGATTTGCCTACGTTGGGTAGGCCGACAATACCGCAGTTAAAGCCCATAAGTAACTTCCTGGCCGCTAGGGCGGCGCTACCAATAAAGCGCCTGCCAAGTGTGAAAAAAGCGCGTGCGTAACGCGTAGAGAATGTGTGCTGAAAACGTGCTGCTATTTTACGCTATGTAGGCGGTTCATGGCTTTAGCCCAGTCGCCGGAAAGCGCAAGCGGAAGCGTGGCTAGGCACTCATCCAATGAGCGCTCAATGGCTTCTTGTTCGGCTTTGCCAGGGCGGCCTAGTACATAGTTCACTACTTGGCGCGCCTCGCCGGGATGGCCGATGCCAATCCGCAGCCGATGAAACTGATTTTGGTTGCCAAGGGCGCTGATAATATCCCTCAGCCCGTTGTGGCCGCCGTGCCCGCCGCCGGTTTTATAGCGTGACTGCCCAGGGGGGAGGTCAAGCTCATCGTGAGCGACCAGTAGGTTGTCTGGGGTAAGCTTAAAAAACTGGGTTAGCGCTGCCACAGCCGCACCGCTGCGGTTCATAAAGGTGGTGGGGTTGAGCAGGTGCAGCTCATGGTCACCCACGCGGGCTTTGGCGTATAACCCTAAAAACTTTTTCTCAGGACGCAGTTCGGTGTGGGCGCTGCGTGCAATGGCGTCCACTAGCCAAAAGCCCGCATTATGGCGGGTGGCGTCGTATTCTGCGCCTGGGTTGCCCAGTCCTATAATGGCCGTTACCTGGCTCATTTTCCCACCTCCAACGGTTCTGGAAGATATGTCGTTGACTCACTGGCAGCTGCTTTGCAGATAAGCAGGGTAGCGCCACGCTGCAAAAAAAAATCAAGCGCCGAAGCGCTTGATTTTAACATCCTTGGGCCATGCGGGCATGGCCCAGGCGGCACTGGTCAGCATACGCTGGCAGCACCTTTAGCAAGGCTTACTCGGCGCTGGCTTCTGCGTCGCCTTCGCCTTCTTCTTCGTCACCGCCACGTACTTTCACTTTGGTGATGCTCAGAATGGCGTTGTCGTGCTCTTCACCGTGGGACAGGTCAACAGAAGTGACGCCAGCCGGCAGGGTCAGGTCAGACAGGTGCAGGGTAGTACCCAGCTCAACGTTGCTGATGTCCACTTCCAGGAAGTCCGGAAGGTCTTTCGGCAAGCAGCTGATGGCGACTTCGTTAGCCAGGACGTGCAGTTCGCCGCCTTGGTCTTTGATACCTACACACTTCTCTTCGTTCACCACGTGCAGCGGCACGTTCATGGTGATTTCGTGAGTAGCATCAACACGCAGGAAGTCAGCGTGGGTCAGCAGTGGCTTGAACGGGTGACGCTGCAGGTCACGAACAACCACTTGCTCTTCTTTACCGTCGATCACCAGTTTGATGACAGAGGAGAAGAAGGCCTCGTCTTCAATCGCTTTGTAGAAAGCAGTTTTTTCTACAGAGATAGACTGAGCACCTTTCTCACCGCCGTATACAACGGCCGGTACTTGTTGGTTCGCACGACGCAGGCGGCGGCTCGCACCTTTCCCCAGGTCGTTACGAACGCTGGCTTGCAGGATAAAATCAGACATGGAATTTGCCTCTTGGTTTAAGTAAGGAAACGCCGCCGTCCGCGACCAGACGACGACGTTTCCAGGGCCCCAGTTGGGGGCTTATAACGTCAGGCGTTAGTGGAACATCGCGCTGACGGATTCTTCGTTGCTGACGCGGCGAATCGCTTCCGCAATCAAGCCAGCAACGCTCAACTGGCGAATCTTTCCGCTACGACGCGCATGGTCGGCGAGCGGAATGGTGTCGGTCACGACAACCTCGTCCAGTACAGAGTTGGTGATGTTGTCGACCGCAGGGCCGGACAAAATCGGATGCGTAGCATACGCGACGACGCGCGCAGCGCCGTGGTCTTTCAGCGCTTCACCGGCTTTACACAGTGTGCCAGCGGTATCAATCATGTCATCGACGACCACACAAGTGCGGCCTTCGATTTCACCGATAATGTGCATCACCTGGGCTTGGTTGGCCTGGGGGCGACGCTTGTCAATGATAGCCAAATCAGCATTCAGCTGTTTGGCGATGGCACGGGCACGCACAACGCCGCCAACATCGGGGGAAACAACCACGAGATCGTCGTAGTTTTGACGCTCGATGTCGTCCAGCAGGATCGGTGAGCCGTACACGTTATCAACCGGTACGTCGAAGAAACCTTGAATTTGGTCGGCGTGCAGGTCCATGGTCATTACGCGATCAACGCCTGCTTTCACCATCATATCCGCCACAACTTTTGCTGAGATGGGAACGCGGGCGGAGCGTACACGACGGTCCTGGCGGGCATAACCAAAGTAGGGAACCACTGCCGTAATACGGGCAGCCGAGGCGCGACGCAGAGCGTCGACCATCAGGATCAGTTCCATCAGGTTGTCGTTCGTCGGGGCACAGGTGGATTGCAGGATGAAGACATCCTTACCACGCACGTTCTCATTGATCTCGACCGCGATTTCGCCGTCGCTAAATTGACCCACCGTGGCGTTACCCATACGGCTGTCTAAGCTCTCGGCAATCTTTTGAGCGAGTTCGGGATTGGCGTTCCCGGTGAAAACCATCAATTTTGACACGCGCAGCCACCTTTGCAGTGTTGGGGATCAGGGGAGAAAACGCAGATCAACATTAGAATTGGCTGGGGTACCAGGATTCGAACCTGGGAATGCCGATACCAAAAACCGGTGCCTTACCACTTGGCGATACCCCAGCAATAACCTAATGCGATGACCGGGCGCTTTCAGCAGCCCAGAGCATCTTGTAGGGGAGAGGTGTTAAGTCCGCGCGCGACCCATGCTTGCCAGCGCTGATTAGCCAGTTCAGCCACCGTTTGCGCAGCCTCTTGTGACTCAAAAGCTGCAAACAAACAGGCGCCAGTGCCCGTCAGCCGACTAGGTGCGTGCTGCGCGAGCCAGTCAAGTGCTTCCGCGATACGCGGGTAGCGTTTTTTGACGGTAGCTTCGCAGTCATTACGCCACTCGGCCACTCCCCCCTGCAGTGCGCGCGCCATAGTAATGGGGAGGCTGTCGCGTGTCAATTCCGGGTCTTGGAAGATTGCGGGGGTTGAGACGCTAATGCCTGGGTGGATGACCACAAACCACGGGGTGTCGAGGGTCGCGGGCGTTAATTTCTCGCCCACGCCTTCGGCCCAGGCGCTTTTGCCTAAAACGAAGACGGGTACATCGGCACCTAGCGCTAAGCCCAGCTCTGCTAGGGTGGCATCGCTGAGCCCAAGCTGCCAGAGCTGATTGAGTCCTTTAAGTACGGTGGCCGCGTTGGAGCTGCCGCCACCCAGGCCGCCGCCCATGGGCAGGTGCTTCTCAATTGATATAGAAGTACCAAGGTGGGTGCCGCTGGCCTGCTGCAACCGCTTTGCTGCACGCACAATAAGGTTGTCATCGTGCGCTACACCATCCATCGATGTGGTCAGTTCGATAACGCCGTCTTGGCGCAGGTTGAAGCTTAGATAATCGTAGAGGTCGATAATCTGAAACAGCGTCTGCAGTTCGTGGTAGCCGTCTTGACGGCGGCCCACAATATGCAGCATGCGGTTTAACTTGGCCGGGGCGGGTAGAGTGAGTGTGCGGGGTGTTGCGGGCATGCCGGTTCTCTATTGGCTAAACGTATGTAAACGTATGAAAGAAGGCCGGCGCTTGCCAGCCCGAGCGCTCTATTCGGAGGCCTGCCACTGATTAACTACCAGGGTAATGCGTACATCGCCGTAGTTCATGACCAGACGGCGCGGTAGCCACATACCTTCAGCCTGCTCCCAGTCACGGTAGTCAATTTCCCAGCCATCTTGTTGGAGGTGGCTCGGGAAGCCGAGTTCGTCAGTTTCGAGCTGGTAGCTGGCGTGGTCGCCGGGCAGGCCGCGCACCCAGTCAGGCATGGCGCGCACTGGCAACGACCAGCCAAGCTGCTCTTCCATTAAGGCTTCCGGGGTTTCTGCTTCAAAACGGCCTTCACTGGTGGTCAGTGAGAAGCGACCCTCGCGGCCTTCCAGTACGCTGCGACCTCCGCCAAAGGGGCCGCTAATCAGCATGCGGAAGTAGTAGGGGGTTTGGTTCCAATCCAGGTTGGCGCTGGTGTCCTCTTCTGGAGTGCGTAGGCCCGCTTTGCCGACCAGGATCCAGCTCTCGAACGCTTCCACATCTGCCTGTTGGCGCTCCCACTGGCCGGCTTGGCGGCCGCCTTCATCCATCGGCGCTTGGCTGGCACACCCGGCAAGGGTAGCCACCGCCAGGGCGGCCACCCATAGGCGGGCAGAACGATAGAGTGATGCGGAAGAGGTGCTCACTGGCGCGCTGTTCAAAAAAGAAGTCAACATAACTGGCTCCATGTCAGTGCTGTCTATTAAGGGTAAAAACTAGCAACGGTAAAGAAGTAAGCCTTAGGGCGCGCTGGGTGGCGTAAGTTCAGGGTAACGCTCAAGTAAATCATCAATGTGAGGATGGTAAGTGGTTCGTTGCAGAATGCGTGCAATCAGCAGGCGCGCTTCGTCACTGCGTCCTAGTGAATGAAGCACCTCGGCTAAGTGCGCGGCAATTTCTTGGTCGGGCATCTGCGCGTAGGCGCTTTCTAGCCATGCCAGCGCATCGTTGGGTTTGCCGAGGCGGAAATACACCCAGCCCATGCTGTCTAATACCGCCGGGTTATCTGGGTCCGCTTCGTAGGCACGCTCAATAAGCTCACGAGCTTCTTCTAGTCTTCCGGGTAAGTTAAGGTCAGCGAGCGTGTAACCTAGGGCATTTAGCGCGTCAGCATTGTTGGGCTCGGTGCGTAAGATTTGCCGTAAGTCCCGCTCCATGCCTGTTAAGTCGCCCATCTCCCAGGCGCGCATGGCGCGAAGGTACAGCAGGCTAGTGTCATCTGGGGTGCGGGTAATTTCCCGATCCAGCAGGGCGGTGGCATCTTCTTGAAGCGACAACTCGTCCAGCAGTTGCACTTCTAACCTTACTAGGTCACCGAAATAGGCGTCGTGGCGCATGCGCTCAATGCGTAGAAAAGCGCGGGCGTCGAGTAAACGATCATCCTCAATGAGCATGCGAGCCGCCGCCGACCTGGCGGCTAAAAATTCATCACCTTCATACACTTGGCGGTAGTAGAGGAGGGCGTTGTCGACCTCTCCCTGGGATTGGGCAATAGCACCTAATAAGAAGTAGGCAATGTTGGGTATGTTCTCTTGACTAATGAGCGGCTGCAGCAGCCGGTAGGCAGGCTCGCTGTGCCCTTCTTCTAAATAGAGCTGCGCCAAGGCAATGCGTAAATCCTGGTTGCCACCGTGGCTCTCTAATAGAGCATTGGTTTGCACTTCGGCGGCGGTAATGTTGTTGAGGCGTATTTCTGCTTGGGCCAGCATTAAGATAAAGCGCACGTCGTCAGGCGCTAGGCTAAGGCCTTGCTGGGCTGCCTGCTGTGCGCCGCGGTGGTCGCCAGTTTCCAGAGCAAGGCGTGCTTTAGCTAGCCACAGGGCGGCTGACTCTGGCTCTTGCTGTTCTACTTCATCTAAATAGCGCTGGGCGGTTTGCGTTTCTCCCAGGGCAGCTTCGATCAGGGCGGTACCCAGCAGCACATCGCTGTGAAACTCGCGCTGGGAAACCTCCGGCTGTGAAAGATAGCTGCGTAGCTGCTGTGCTAACAGGTTAAGCGGTGCCTCTTCGGCGACGGCGATTTCAGCGAAGGGGGCAATTTCACCATTGCCGCCTGATTCAGCAATGGCTAGCCGCTGCTCTAGGCTATCCAGCCAGTCGCCCCGTTGGAGTGATAGTGAGGCAAGCAGGCGGTTGGGTGTTTCTGCCCGAGGGTCTAATTCACGCCAGCGCAGCGCGGCGGCTTCCATTAGTGCGGCATCATTACCAAAGCGTGCGGCGAACGTGGCCCGTTCGGCCAGCCCTGGTGACGTGTAGCGCTGGGCGGCCTCAAGATATCCCTGGCCCGCATAGCGGTAATCGCCGCGTTGTCCGGCCAGCTCTGCGGTTAGCAGGGTACGTAACCCAGCGGCATCCAGCCCGCTGGTAATAGGCGGTGCCTTCACCATTGGGTCTTCAACATGAGCGTTGGTTTCACCGTCAAAAAGAGAGGGTGACAGCTGGCAGCCGCTCAGTATCAGCGTGGCGGCCAAGGGCAAAAGTGGAAAACCCGAAAACGAACGGGGAATACCCAGTAGTGTTGCGCGATGGGGCATGCGTATCTCGATCAAGTGGCCGAGTGTTCAGCATAGCGGCTTGGCTGCCTGCGGCAAAGTGGTGTGCGCCAGAAGATGCTCGGCTGTGATAGAATGTTCCACCTTGAAAAAGAGCCGAGCCAGCGCAATTCACTTGATGAGCTGCTCTCTTAGACTTGTATCAACAAGCCAAGAAACCATGACCGACAGTGACGTGACGACCGATCCACTAGCGAAGACGCATAACCCATGACGCTTCTTGCCCTGGGAATCAATCATCGTACTGCCACCGTGGCTGTGCGTGAGCAGGTGGCCTTTACGCCGACGCAGCTGGAAAGCGCGTTGGCTGAACTGCGTAGCCTGCCACACATTAGCGAAGCGGCGGTGCTTTCGACGTGTAATCGCACGGAACTCTACTGTGTGACGGATACCGCCGGTGAGCAGACTGTGCTGGACTGGCTGGGTCGTTTTCATAATTTACGCGTTGAAGAGCTCTCCCGCTGCGCCTACCACTACCACGACAACGACGCTGCTCGTCATTTGATGCGCGTGGCTGTGGGGCTGGACTCCATGGTGTTGGGTGAGCCGCAAATACTGGGCCAGTTAAAAGATGCTTATCAGCAAGCGCGTCAGGCCAAGGGCCTGGGTGGCGAGCTGGAGCGTCTTTTTCAGCACACCTTCGCCGTGGCCAAGCAGGTACGCACCGAAACCGGCATCGGTAAAAACCCGGTGTCCGTCGCCTATGCTGCCGTCAGCATGGCCAGCCGCATTTTCGATGATTTCAGCCGCGCCAACGCGTTACTGATTGGGGCCGGTGAGACCATCGAACTAGTGGCCCGCCATCTGCATGAAGCTGGGGTACGTCAGCTCACCGTGGCGAACCGTACCCGGGAGCGCGCCGAGCAGGTTTCATCGTCGCTGGGCGGTACGGCGATTACGCTGCCTGAGATTCCTGATGCCTTAGAGCATGCCGATATCGTTATCTCCTCTACCGCATCGCCGCTGCCTATATTGGGCAAAGGGATGGTCGAACGGGCGCTGAAGAAGCGTCGCCATCGTCCCGTGTTTATGGTCGATATCGCCGTACCGCGGGACATCGAGCCAGAAGTGGGTGAGCTGGCGGATGTGTTCCTGTATACCGTCGATGACCTGGAAGAGGTGATCGAAGAGAATCGTCGCCACCGCCAAGTGGCAGCCGACCAGGCCGAGTCGCTCATTGAGCACGGCGTGGGTAGCTGGCAGCATGAGCGGCGTATTCGTAATGGCGGTGAGGTAATTCGCGACTATCGCCGCCACGGTGAGGCGTTGCGCGACCAGGCGCGGGATCAGGCGCTTGAGCGTTTGGCAAAAGGCGAAGACCCGGTAAAAGTGGTTGAGCGCCTAGCGCATCAGCTAGCCAGCCGCCTAATGCATCAGCCAACGCTCACCATTCGCGAAGCGGCCTCTCAGGAAAACCACGATTTGCTTAGCGCCGCGCCGCGCCTGCTGCTACCGCCGAAGCCCGCCTTTGAGCAGCCTGCGCCCCCGGCAAAACGCCAGAAGGATGATACGCCCGCATGAAAGAGACTTTGCGTCAACGTTTAGACAGCTTCTCCGACCGGTTTGAAGAGCTGGCCATGCTGCTGTCCGATCCTGAGGTGATCAACAATCAGCAGCGCTTTCGCGACTACTCTCGCGAGTACTCGGAGCTGGAAGAACTGGTCGCCGCCTGGAAGCGCTACCTTGAGGTGGAAAACAGCATTGCCGAAGCCGAGCAGCTAAGCCGCGACAGTGACCCGGAGATGCGCGAGTTGGCGGAGATGGAAATCCTCGATGGTCGCGAGCAGTTGGAGACTCTCGACGTTGAGCTCAAGCGCCTGTTGATTCCGAAAGACCCGGACGACGGTCGCGGTGTCTTTTTGGAAGTGCGCGCGGGCACGGGTGGTGATGAAGCGGCCATCTTTGCGGGTGATCTCTTCCGCATGTACTCCCGCTATGCGGAAAAGCGCGGCTGGCGCGTAGAAATTGTTAGCGCTAGCCACGGCGAGCAGGGCGGTTATAAAGAAGTCATTTCCCGCGTGAAGGGCGACGGCGTCTATGCCCGCCTCAAGTTCGAGTCTGGCGCTCATCGGGTACAGCGCGTACCGGCGACCGAATCCCAGGGCCGAATCCACACCTCCGCTTGTACCGTTGCGGTGATGCCTGAAGTGGATGAAGTGGGGGATATTGATATTAACCCTGCGGATTTGCGGGTTGATACCTACCGTTCAAGCGGTGCCGGTGGTCAGCACGTTAACACCACAGATTCCGCGATCCGTATTACCCACCTGCCTACCGGCGTGGTGGTGGAGTGTCAGGAAGAGCGTAGCCAGCATAAGAACCGCGCCAAAGCGATGTCGCTGCTTGCCGCCAAGCTCAAGCGTAACGCGGTGGATTCCCAGCGCCAGGAGCAGGCCGATGCCCGCCGCTCGCTGGTAGGGTCTGGTGACCGCAGTGAGCGTATCCGCACTTACAACTTCCCTCAGGGGCGCATTACCGATCACCGCATTAACCTGACGCTGTATAAGCTGACCGAAGTAGTGAGCGGTGAGCAGTTGGACGACGTGATCGAGCCGCTGATTCATGAGTACCAAGCGGAACAGCTTTCGGCGCTGCAGGACGCTTAATGACGTTCGACGCTTTGCTGAAGAGCGCCGCCCAGCGGCTGCAGCTGGCAGGTTCGCCGTCGCCTCGCGTAGATGCCGAGGTGCTGATGGAGTTCGCTACTGGCCGCAGCCGCACATGGCTCTATACCTGGGGCGATAGCGAATGCCCGACTTGGGAGCATGCCCGCTTTGACGCGCTAATTGCCGCCCGCGCCCAGGGCCAGCCGGTGGCCTATTTAACCGGAGAGCGTGAGTTTTGGGGGCTGCCGCTGGCTACCTCGTCTACCACGCTGATTCCCCGTCCCGATACCGAAACGCTAGTAGAGGCCGCGCTAGCGCGAGCAGGCACGCCAACAGGAAGGCTGCTTGACCTGGGTACGGGCACCGGGGCCATCGCGCTGGCCTTTGCCAGTGAAAAGCCGGATTGGCAGGTGGTCGGGGTGGATGTTCGCCCAGAGGCGGTGGCGCTGGCGGTTGACAATGCCCGTACACTTAATATCACTAACGCTACGTTCCTGGTCAGCGATTGGTTCAGCGCTTTCACGCTTTCTTCTCCTAGTGCGTCTTCACCTGGTTCAACATTTGAGATCATTGTCAGTAATCCGCCCTATATTGCCGCCGATGACCCGCATTTGGGCCAAGGCGATGTGCGCTTTGAGCCACGCTCGGCGCTGGTGGCCGAGGCCGACGGTATGGCGGATCTGCTGCACTTGATTACCACCGCGCAGGCGTTTCTCTCGCCCGGCGGCTGGCTGGCGCTGGAGCACGGCTATCAGCAGGCTCCCAGTGTGCGCCAAGCGCTAAAGCTGGCGGGCTATCAAAGCGTTGAAAGCGTGCAAGACATGGGCGGCCATGAACGGGTTACCCTGGGGCACCTCGAATAACTGCCTGATTCATCAGTATTGGATCCTGCCATGAAACCAAAAAATAGAACGCTGGACCGTATCGATCTGAAAATTTTGCGTTGCCTGCAAGAGAACGCGCGCATTTCCTATGTAGACCTTGCCTCTGAAGTTGGTTTATCCACAACCCCTTGCCTAGAGCGAGTGAAGCGCTTGGAGCGCGCGGGCATTATCCGCGGCTATCAAGCCATTCTCGACCCCAGAGCATTAAAAGCTAACTTACTGGTATTTGTTGAGATCAGCCTGGAGACCCAGTCGCCTGCGGTATTCGATGAGTTTCGGCGTGCGGTGGAAAAGCTGCCGCAAATTCAGGAGTGCCACCTGGTGTCCGGGCAGTTCGACTACATCCTGAAATGCCGCATCCCGGAAATGGCCGCTTATCGCCAACTATTGGGGGATGTGGTCTTAACCCTGCCAGGGGTGAAAGAGTCGAAAAGCTACGTAGTGATGGAGGAGGTGAAGGAGAGCTTCAGCCTGCACATCCCCGACTTTGAGGAATTTGAGGATAAGTAACGCGATGATGAACGATCAGGCGCTGCTGCGCTATAGCCGCCAAATCATGCTGCCTGAGGTGGACATTGAAGGGCAGGAGCGCTTGCACGCTGCCCATGCGCTGATTATCGGTGCCGGCGGGCTTGGCTCGCCGGTGGCGCTCTATTTGGCGGCGGCGGGTGTAGGCACCATCACTATCGCTGATGCCGACCATGTGGAGCTTTCCAACCTGCAGCGCCAAATTGCCCATCAGCAGGCCAGCCTGGGGGTGAACAAAGCGCGCTCCGCGAAGGAGAGCATGCAGGCGCTTAACCCAGAGTGCCACGTTGTGGCCCTTGAGCAGCATGTAGAAGGCGAAGCGCTCACCGCCCTGGTGGCCTCGGCTGATGTGGTGTTGGACTGCACCGACCGTTTTTCCAGCCGCTATGCCATCAATGCCGCCTCCCAACAGGCAGGCGTACCGCTGATTTCCGGCGCGGCGATTCGTTTTTCGGGCCAGTTGGCGGTGTTTGACCCGCGTGATGACGCGTGCCCCTGCTACGCCTGTTTATACCCGCCAGGGGATAGTGAGGATGAGGCACTGAGCTGTGCAGAGAGCGGTGTCATGGCCCCGCTAGTGGGGCTAATTGGCTGCTTCCAGGCGGTAGAGGCATTTAAGCTGCTAAGCGGTGCAGGGAGTGCGCATCAGGGGTTATCTACGTTTGATGGCTTAAGCGGCCAGTGGCGCCATTTTCAAGTGCCTAGAGATCCGGCTTGCCCGGTGTGTAGCGCCCGCGCATAAAAAAAAGCCCGCAGGGAGGCGGGCGCGACGTCACGGTCTTCACGTCAAAGGGAACGAACTCAGTAGGGCGGCGCTGCCGCCCTATCAGCCAGTCATCTAGCAGATTAGTTACGAATCAGATAATCGAAGGCACCCAGTGACGCTTTGGCACCTTCACCCATCGCAATAATGATCTGCTTGTAGGGCACGGTGGTAACATCGCCAGCGGCGAACACACCGGGCACCGAGGTCATACCGTGGGCATCGACGATGATCTCGCCACGGGGTGACATTTCAATTGGCGAGCCTTTCAGCCACTCGGTGTTAGGCACCAGGCCAATCTGTACAAAGATGCCTTCCAACGCGATGCTCTTCACTTCATCGGTGTTGCGGTCTTTGTAAGTCAGGCCGTTAACGCGGCTGCCGTCGCCTGTCACTTCGGTGGTTTGGGCATTTAGCACGATGTCGACGTTAGGCAGGCTCTTCAGCTTCTTCTGCAGTACCGCGTCGGCGCGCATTTCACCCATAAACTCAACCAGCGTTACGTGGCCGACGATGCCAGCCAAGTCGATAGCGGCTTCAACGCCGGAGTTACCGCCACCAATCACCGCGACACGCTTGCCTTTGAACAGCGGGCCGTCGCAGTGGGGGCAGTAGGCAACACCTTTGTTGCGGTACTCTTGCTCGCCGGGCACGTTCATTTCACGCCAGCGGGCACCGGTGGCCAGTACCAGAGTTTTGCTCTTCAGCTTCGCGCCAGACTCAAACGTGACCTCATGCAGGCCGCCTTCGGCTTCTGCTGCTTTGAACGACGTAGCACGTTGCAGATTCATCACGTCGACTTCGTACTCTTTAACGTGCTCTTCAAGTGCGCTGACCAGCTTGGGGCCTTCGGTGTGGGTAACAGAGATAAAGTTCTCAATACCCATGGTGTCGGATACCTGGCCACCAAAGCGCTCGGCGGCAACACCGGTGTTAATGCCTTTACGTGCGGAGTAGATGGCTGCCGCTGCACCTGCTGGGCCGCCGCCAATCACCAGCGTATCGAAGGCAGCTTTTTCACTCAGCTTCTTGGCTTCACGCTCGGCAGCGCCAGTGTCCACTTTGGCCAGAATCTGCTCAAGGGTCATGCGGCCCTGGTCAAACGGCTTGCCGTTTAAGTAGATGCTGGGCACGGACATGATTTCGCGCGATTCGACTTCATCCTGGAACAGCGCACCGTCGATAGCGACATGACGCACGTTCGGGTTGAAGATCGCCATCAGGTTCAGCGCCTGAACTACATCCGGGCAGTTCTGGCAGGAGAGCGAGTAGTAGGTCTCAAACAGCATCTCGCCGTCGAGATCCTTGATTTGATCTAACAGCTCTTGAGAGGTCTTTGGTGGGTGACCACCGACTTGCAGCAGTGCCAGTACCAGCGAGGTGAACTCGTGGCCCATGGGGATGCCTGCAAACACCACGCCGGTCTCTTCGCCGGGGCGGTTAATCGCAAACGACGGGGTACGGCTATCTTGCCCGTCGGTATGCAGGGTGATTTTATCGGTGAGGCTGCTGATATCTTCCAACAGGCCCAGTAATTCGCGTGACTTGGCACCGTCATCGAGGGACGCAACGATCTCGAACGGTTGAGTCACTTTTTCCAGGTAAGCTTTCAACTGATTTTTTAAATTGGCGTCCAGCATGACAGTGGCTTCCTCGCAGTCAGCAGTAAGTTGTTCTCAACCTAAAACGCCCGCTGCCGGATCAGTAGGGCAGTCGGTAAAAGCGCTAGGGAAAACAGGGGGTGCGGTTACACGGGTGCTTAAACGAAACACCCGGGCCAAGTGCCCGGGTGTTGCGCTGCCTGTAGGGATTCAACTTAATGTGATTCGAACCCTAAGCGGCAGCGGTAGGCAATTTAGATTTTGCCTACGAGGTCCAGAGACGGAGCAAGTGTCTCTTCGCCTTCTTTCCATTTAGCCGGGCATACTTCGTTCGGGTTTGCACGAACGTACTGAGCAGCTTTCACTTTACGCAGCAGCTCTTCAGCGTTACGGCCGATATTGCCAGCGTTGATTTCGACAATCTGGATTTTACCATCCGGGTCAACGACGAAAGTACCGCGCTCGGCCAGACCGGCTTCTTCGATCAGCACTTCGAAATTGCGAGAAATTTGCAGGGTCGGGTCAGCAATCATCGGGTACTGCAGCTTGCCGATGGTTTCAGAGCTGTCGTGCCATGCTTTGTGAGTAAAGTGGGTGTCGGTAGATACGCTGTAAATTTCAACGCCCAGCTTCTTGAAGGCTTCGTAGTTGTCAGCCAGGTCGCCCAGCTCAGTCGGGCAAACGAAGGTGAAGTCGGCCGGGTAGAAGAAGAAAATGGACCACTGACCTTTCAGGTCCGCTTCAGTGACATCGATAAATTCGCCGTTCAGGTAAGCTGTGGCTTTAAACGGTTTTACTTCAGTGTTAATCAAAGACATTCAGAACGTCTCCATAATAGGTGAGTGGCAGTAGAAAAAGTTGCTGCTCATGGTAGCGGACTGCGACTAATAGCTAAAGTTGGAAAACTAAATCTTTCCAATAGGTGTTGGCTATGAAGCTTTCTTGCTACCTTTCGCGCAGGTGGAAAGTGGGGGCATAGGGAGCTGAATACAAGAATTTTTCGGTGGCTCTTGCGGTAGACGGCACTGCACCGCAAAATTCGCACGGTTGCGATAATCGCCTAAGCTGTTTTCAGCTGGCGCTAGTTGCATCGGTGGCTAACCAGCCAGCGACAGCCGGTTGCAGTACATGGCTCTTGGGTGATGTAGACTTTCGAGATAAGGAGCAGGTAAGTGGGGAACATTAAAAAACTTTCAGGGGCCGTTACGGCCATCTCTTTTGCCGTAGCGGCCGCTGCTGCCCACGCTGATGAAGTGCGGGTATATAACTGGTCAGACTATATTGCTCCGGAAACGCTGGAGAAGTTTACCGAGCGCACCGGTATAGAAGTGACCTACGACGTTTACGATAGTAACGAAATTCTTGATGCGGCCCTGCTCTCCGGCCGTTCCGGCTACGATGTGGTCGTGCCTTCGACCTACTACTTCACCCGCCAGTTGAAAGCAGGCGTTTTTCAGCCGCTTAACCATGAGCTGCTGCCCAATTTGGATAACCTTAACCCAGAGCTGATGGCTAATCTGGAAACCATCGATCAGGGTAGCGAATACTCGGTTCCTTATATGTGGGGCACCAACGGCATTGGCTATAACGTTGAGCGCGTCACCGAAATTTTGGGTGACGACGCACCGTTAAATAGCTGGGCGCTACTGTTTGACCCGGGAATTACCACTCAGCTGAGTGAAGCAGGCTGTGGCCTTGCGATGCTCGATTCTGGCGATGAAATGCTGTCGCCCGCGATGGTCTATCTTGGCCTTGATCCGCTCAATGAAAGCGTTGAGGACATTGAGGCTGCCGGTGAGCTAATCTCCAAAGTGCGCGATAACATTACCTACTTCCACTCTTCGCGCTATGTGTCTGACCTTGCCAACGGTGATATCTGCGTGGCGGCAGGCTACTCTGGTGATATCTTCCAGGCTGCCGCGCGTGCGGAAGAAGCGGGCCGTGATTTCACCATTGGCTACAGCATCCCGAAAGAGGGCGCTGCGCTGTGGTTTGATATGATGGCGATTCCGGCAGATGCTCCGAATCCCGAAAACGCCCACGCGTTTATTAATTTCATCCTCGACCCTGAAATTGCTGCTGAGATCAGCGAGTACGTGCGTTATGCCAACCCCAACCTGGCGGCGAACGAGTACCTCTCAGATGAGCTGATTAACGATCCGGCCATCTACCCGGAAACCGACGTCATGCAGAACCTGTATGTCCAGGTAGAAAAACCCCAGGATATCCTGCGTGCCCGTACGCGCACCTGGAACCGCGTTAAGTCTGGCCGTTAATTCTAATCGTCGCCTGACGGCGAGCCGGGTAGCTGCTCGGCTCGCTGTTTGTCTTTTATCGCCCGGTTAACCGGGCCTTTTGATGGGAGTGGCGAATGGTCACTACGCCCCTGTCGAACGATTCTTCATCCTCTTCGTCTGCCATTCCCCCGCCTGTGCGCTCTCAGGGGAAAGCACCTCGATTTGCCGAGGATATCGTTTTAGAGGTTAAGCGCTTGAGCAAGCGGTTTGATGATGCGCTTGCCGTCGATGATGTGAATTTGCAGGTAAAGCGCGGCGAGATTTTTGCCCTGCTAGGTGGGTCTGGCTCGGGTAAATCCACCCTACTGCGCATGCTTGCCGGTTTTGAGGCGCCCAGCGAAGGGCGCATTTTGCTGAGTGGCGAAAACATCACTGAGATGCCGCCACACAAGCGGCCCATCAATATGATGTTCCAGTCCTATGCGCTATTTCCGCACATGACCGTGGCGCAGAATATTGCCTTTGGATTAAAGCAGGACAAGCTGCCTAAAGCTGAAATTGAAGCGCGGGTTGCCCAGATGCTCAAACTGGTGCATATGGAGCGCTTCGCTAAGCGTAAACCCCACCAGCTTTCTGGCGGTCAGCGCCAGCGGGTCGCCTTGGCGCGCTCGCTTGCCAAAAGACCCAAGCTGCTGCTGCTTGATGAGCCCATGGGCGCGCTGGATAAAAAGCTGCGCACCGAAATGCAGCTGGAAGTGGTTGAGATCATTGAGCAGGTGGGTGTGACCTGCATCATGGTGACCCACGACCAGGAAGAAGCCATGACCATGGCCGACCGCGTGGCGATCATGGCCGACGGCTGGATCGAGCAGGTGGGCTCACCGGTGGATATCTACGAAAGCCCCGCGAGCAGAATGGTGGCTGAATTCGTCGGCACGGTGAATCTGTTCGAAGGGGAGATCATCGAAGACGCCGCCGATCACTGCCGCATCGAATCCCCCGCGCTGTCGCGACCTATCTATATCGATCACGGTATTACGACCCAAGCGGTCGATCGCCGGGTGTGGGCAGCGTTGCGCCCTGAGAAAATCTGGCTCACCCGCGAACAGCCAACGTGTGAGTACAACTGGGAAGCGGGCAAAGTGGACGATATCGCCTATTTGGGTGGCTACTCGCTCTACTACGTGCGCACCGCCTCCGGGCAGATGATCAAGGTCAGCATGGCCAATACCGAGCGTCGCGGCGACCGCCCTACCTGGGAGGATAGCGTGTACGTTTATTGGGAAAATCATAGCGCTATCGTGCTGAACCGCTAATGCCCAGGTGGCTGACAGGAGATTGCCTATTATGATGCCATCTCGCATTGCCGGCGTGATCAAGCGGATGCAGCTAGGCCGACGCGCCGTGATTGCGTTTCCGCTGGTATGGCTCACGCTGTTTTTCCTGCTCCCATTTGCGCTGGTGCTAAAAATCAGCCTGTCGGAGTCAGTGATCGCCATACCGCCCTATGGGCCACTGGTCGAGTACGCCGACCAAACGTTGAACATCTTTTTGAATCTGGGCAACTATCTGTTTTTGTTGTCCGATTCACTCTATGTGGCGGCGTACTGGGGGTCGATTAAAACCGCATTTGTGGCGACAGTGGTGTGTTTGCTGATTGGCTATCCGATGGCCTACGCCATGGCCCGTGCCCCAGGGCGCTTGCAGCTGATTCTACTGCTGTTGGTCATGCTACCGTCGTGGACCTCGTTTCTGATTCGGGTATACGCCTGGATGGGTATTCTTAGCAATAGTGGCCTAATCAATAACCTATTGATGGGGTTGGGGGTGATTGATTCACCGCTGCGGATGATGAATACCCAGTTTTCGGTAATTGTGGGCATTGTCTACGCCTACCTACCGTTTATGGTACTGCCGTTGTATGCCCACCTGACGCGTTTGGATAACTCGCTGCTGGAAGCGGCCTCGGATCTTGGGTCGCGTAAGCTCAATACCTTTTTAAAGGTGACGCTGCCGCTCTCGATGGGGGGCATTATCGCAGGCTCAATGCTGGTGTTTATTCCTGCGGTTGGGGAGTTTGTGATTCCTGAGCTACTGGGCGGCCCCGATACGTTGATGATTGGTAAGGTGCTGTGGGAAGAGTTCTTCCTTAACCGCGACTGGCCGGTCGCGTCAGCGCTCGCCATGGTCATGCTGCTGCTGTTGCTTGTCCCCATTGTGTGGTTTCACCGTTACCAGTCACGGGAGCTTGAAGAATGATGAGATCGCGTCGACGCCCAAGTTTTACCACCGTGATGCTGGTGTTGGGTTTGCTGTTTCTCTATCTGCCCATGGTCGTGCTGGTGGTTTATTCGTTCAACGAATCCCGCTTAGTGACGGTATGGGCCGGATTTTCCACCCAGTGGTACGGCGAGCTGTTCCGTGACCAGCAGATTCTCTCAGCGGTTTGGACCAGCCTGGAGATTGCTTTCTTTGCCGCCAGTATGGCGGTGTGCCTAGGCACGGTCGCTGCCTTCGTCATGACGCGCTACGGCCACTTTCGCGGCAAAACGGCGCTCTCCAGCATGGTGACCGCGCCGCTGGTGATGCCGGAAGTGATTACCGGCCTTTCGCTGCTACTGCTATTTGTGCAAATGGCGCAGCTGATCGGCTGGCCCGCCGACCGTGGCATGGCCACTATTTGGATTGCCCACACTACGTTCTGTAGCGCCTACGTGGCGGTGGTGGTGGCGGCTAGGTTGCGGGAAGTGGACCGCTCTATTGAAGAGGCGGCGATGGATTTAGGCTCTCCGCCGGTCAAAACCTTCTTCTTCGTCACGCTACCGGTCATTGCACCCGCCCTCGCTGCAGGCTGGCTGCTGGCCTTTACGCTGTCGTTGGATGACTTGGTGATTGCCAGCTTTGTCTCTGGGCCGGGGGCCAATACGCTACCGATGGTGGTGTTTTCCTCGGTGCGGATGGGCGTGTCGCCGAAGATCAACGCGCTGGCGACGCTGATTATTCTGACCGTATCGTTGGCGACACTTCTGGCGTGGTACTTCATGCGCCGCAGCGAGGCCAAGCGCCAGTCAGTGATACAGCAAGGGGAGGGGGTTTAAGCTTTTTAATCCAACGCTACAGCACGTCGTCGTCACGTCCAGTGATGACGGCGTCTAGCTCTCCGGTCATTGGTGACACAATGACCTGTAGCTGGATGGGCGCGCAGCACTGATGGCAATCTTCCCAGGTGTCGTGGCTACCCTGAGAGGTATCGATCACAAAGGTGAGTGGCGTATCACAGTAAGGGCAGTGGAAATCATGATTAATTAGTGCGTCGTCGTGCATGGTTGTTGCCCTTTTCAGCGTTACACTCAATGTCATTGACAGCTTAGTGTAGCAGTGCTGTTTGCAAGCAGGCACCTGATCAACGAATCAGGTAGGATAATGACGAGTTTTCCCGAACCACCTAGCGAGATAAAAGCGATGATGAAACGGTACATGGCAGTTGCGGCCTTAGCGGCCTTCCCGATGGTTGCCCAGGCGGAAACACCTAATGTTACGCCCGGCGAGTGGGAGTTTGTCAGCGTGACTAGCGTCAGCGGCGATATGCAGATTCCCGATCAAACGGAAACCGAGCGTCAGTGCATTACCCAGGAAGAGCTAGAGGGTGCTGATTTTGGTTTTATTGAAGAGGAAGAGGGCTGCGAACTGCTGAACCAGGATATGAGTGCCGACGGCCTCTCCTACAGCATGGTATGCCGCGCTGAGGGTGGCGAAGCGACCATCGACGGCGAAATGCGCTTTATGGGCGAGCAAATTGAAGGCACTGTGGATATTCTGACTCAGTCTCCCATGGGTGAGCTGACTATGAACACCGTGATTGAAGGTGAGCGTATCGGCGATTGCGAATAAGTACAGCCGTTGTGACGTTTAAACACTAAGGGCGCCTCGTTGGCGCCCTTAGTGTTTTTGGGGATGCGTTATCGCTCTGGCGTATCAAGCGGCGTATGTTGAGCCGTAGGCGCGTTGGCGATCTCCTCTTCGAGCTGGCGCTTCACTGCTCCAGGTGAGCCAGAGTGGCGGGCCAGCAGGTCGTACGCCACGGGCACCACAAACAGCGTGAAGACGGTTGCCGCCCCAACACCGGCCATGATGACCGTGCCAATCACCAACCGCGATTCCGCCCCTGGGCCGCTGGAGATGATCAACGGAATAGCACCCGCCATGGTGGTCACCGCCGTCATCAAAATGGGCCGCAGGCGGGTCACCGAGGCTTCAATCAGCGCCGAGCGAAACGCTTGCCCCTCATCGCGTAGTTGGTTGGCGAACTCAACGATCAAAATACCGTTTTTGGCCGCCAAACCAATCAGCAGTACCAAGCCCACCTGGCTATATATATTCAGCGACTGACCGCTGAGCAGTAGTGCAAGCAGCGCTCCGCTCATGGCTAGCGGCACCGTGAGCATAATCACAAACGGGTGGATGAGGCTTTCGAACTGGGCGGCCAGTACCAGGAATACCACCACGGCACCCAGCACCAGCAGGAACATTGTCGCGCCGCTTGCCTGCTGGAAATCCCGCGATGGCCCCGCCACGTTGGTTTGTACTTCTTCCGGCAGAATGGTATCGGCGGTGTCTTGCAGGTATGCCAGCGCTTCGCCCAGCGGGTAGCCATCGGCGAGGTTCGCTTCAATGGTAATGGCGCGCACGCGGTCAAAGCGGTTCAGCGTGCTGGCACCGGCAAAATCTGACAGCGTTACCAGACTTGCCAGCGGAATGAGCTCCCCTGTGCGTGCTGAGCGCACCTGAATGTTATCCAGCGCGCGCGGGCTGTTTTGGCGACTACGGTCGCCTTCCACAATCACATCGTACTCTTCGCCGTCGTCCACATAGCGGGTAACGTTACGGCCACCCAGCAGCACTTCCAGCGTGCGGCCAATCTCGGTCACGGTCACACCTAGCGAGGCGGCACGCTCGTAATCGATATCGACCCGCAGCTGCGGCTGGGTTTCGTCGTAGTTGCTCTCGATGGCCGTCAAACGTGGGTTGTTTTCCCGCACGTGATTAATCAGCCGGTCACGCCAGCGGGCTAGGTCTTCGTAAGTGCCGCCGCCCAACACAAACTGCACCGGCTTCTGAGTGCGCTGACCAAAGCCCTGGCGCATCACCGGGAAGGCTTGGACGCCAGGGAGCGAGCTGAGCTGCTGGCGCACATCGGCCATAATCTCCCAGGCGCTGCGACGGCTGCCCCAGTCCGCCATATTGACGATGATAAAGCCGCTGTTGAAGTTTTCGATATTACCGAAGCCACGCGGGGCACGAACCACCACGCGCTCAAGCTCGCCGCTCTCTACAAAGGGGGTGAGCCGCACTTCGATCTCATCCATGTAGTCCATCATGTAGTCGAACGTGGCTCCTTCCGGGCCGTTGACCAGCACGATAAAGTTACCGCGATCTTCTTGCGGAGTGTATTCATTGGGCAGCGCTGTGGCGAGCCACGCCGTTCCGGCAATGAGTAGGGCAAACAGGGCCACGACCAGCCATTTGGCCGTTAGTACGGCTTCTAAGGCTCGCTGGTAGCGGCGTTTGGTGCCATCCAGCAGCCACTGCACGCCTTTTCCAATGCGGCTATCGTGCATGCCGGGCTTGAGGATTTTAGACGCCATCATGGGCGTTAGGGTCAATGCGAGCAGGGTAGAGACGACCACTGCTGCTGCCATGGTGAGGGCGAACTCCGAGAACAGCCGACCAATATCGCCTTGCAGCATGCTCAGTGGCACAAAGACGGCGACTAACACTAGGGTGGTGGCGATCACCGCAAAGGCGATTTGCCGCGTGCCGCGAAAGGCGGCGACTAGCGGCGTCTCGCCATAGTCGTGCATGCGTCGGTTGATATTTTCGAGCACGACAATGGCATCATCAACAATCAGCCCGATGGCCAGCACCAGTGCGAGCAGCGTCAGCAAGTTGATGGAAAAATTCATGGCTGCCAGTGCTGTAAATGCACCGATGACGGCAATCGGCACTGTGACGGCGGGGACAAGGGTAGTGCGAAGATTGCCCAGGAACAGAAAGATGACCACCACTACGAGTCCCATGGCGATAAAGAGGGTCATGACTACCTGTTCAATAGCACCGGAAACGAACACCGAGGCATCATAGTTCAGCGTGAGCGACATCCCCTCGGGCAGGGTGCCTTGTAGCCGCCCAAGCTCTTCTTGCACTGCCTCAGAAAGCTCAATCACGTTGGCGGTGGACTGCATGATCATCCCCAGCCCCACCATAGGCACGCCGTTGGCTCGGAAAACGGAGCGGTCTTCCACAGAGCCTACTTCCACCCGGGCGACATCCGATAAGCGCACTAGATAGCCGTTATTGCTTTGGGCAAGCGCTAAGCCTTGAAAGTCTTCAGCAGTGGCGAAACTGCGCGGCAAGCGGACAATAAACTGGCGGTCATCGGATTCGATAGAACCCGCAGGCAGCTCGACGTTTTCAGCACGTAGAGCGTCCTCCACATCGCCCACGGTGAGGCCACGGGCTGCTAATGCGTTACGGTCCAGCCATACACGCATGGCGTAATCCTGGCCGCCGCCCACGCGTACTCGGGCAACGCCCGGCTGTACTGAAAGGCTATCGACGAGAAAGCGGTTGGCGTAGTCGGTGAGTTCGGCAATCGAGTAGTCCGCCCCCGATAGGCTTAGCCAAACAACAATCTCTTCGCTGCTGTCGGCTTTAGTGACTTCAGGATTGTCGGCGTCGTCCGGCAGGTTGCGCAGTGCGCCTGAAATGCGGTCGCGGATATCGTTCGCCGCAGCGTTGATATCCATAGTGATGGCGAACTCGATCTCGATCCGCGAGCGGCCATCCTCGCTTTGGGAGGTGATCAGCTCGATGCCCTCCACCCCGGCAATGCGGTCTTCTAATACTTGGGTAATGCGTGTTTCTACCACGCTGGCCGAGGCACCGGGGTAGCGGGTATCAATACTGACAATAGGCGGGTCAACCGTGGGGTACTCTTGCAGCGGCAAGCGGTTAAGGGCCAGCAAGCCAAAAGCAATAATCAGTGCGGCAATTACCATGGCCAGCACTGGCCGCTGAACGGAAATATCGGATAAACGCATTAGCGATCAGCCTCCAGCAGCGAGCGAATGTCCGTGCTGTCGTCGGCAACGCCTAGCAGGCGAACTTCTTGACCCTCACGGGCTAGCTGCAGACCATGAATCACCACCAAATCGCCTTCGCTAATGCCTTCTAGTACTTCTACTTCCCCGCTGCGGCGCTCGCCGATAGCTACTTCTCGGCGCTCTAAGCGTGGCGCATTCTCCTGCTGTTGAATCACCATCACAAAGTGGCGGTTGCCGCTAGGCTGAATCGCGGCTTCAGGCAGCACTAACGCATCGCGTACGCGCTGCTGCACGATGACTTCCATCAGCATGCCAGGGCGCAGCTTTAAATCAGGATTGGTCAACTCGGCACGCACGCTAACGCTACGGGATACCGGGTCAATCCTTGTGCCAATGCTGGCAACGTCGCCGCGAAATACCTCGTCTGGGTACGCCGCCGTGGTGGCACTAAGACTTAACCCGGCGGATAGCCGCCCCAAAAATACCGCTGGTACGGTAAAATCGAGTTTCATTACATCTAGCTTATCTAGCGTCACCAACGCCATGCCGGGGGTGACGAGGGTGCCCACACTGACGTCACGAAATCCTACGCGGCCGCTAAACGGCGCGTGTATTCGGTAATTTTCCAGTCTAGCTTCCAGGGCTTGGGCATCGGCTTGTGCTTGGCGCAGCTGGGATTGAGTGTCTTCTACGTCTGCTCTAGCCGCTAAGTTGCGCTGCTGCAGCTGCGAAGCGCGGTCAGAAGCGTTTCGCCGCTCATCGGTAATGGCCTGGGCGGCTCTTAGCAGTGCTTGCTCTTCGGCGTCTTCCAAACGAACCAGTAAACGACCGCGCTCTACCTGCTCGCCATCATCGAAGTTAATCTCTGCAATGGTGTCGGTTACGGTGGCCGATAAGGTCACGCTTTCATCAGCACGTAAGGTGCCTAGTGCTTCCAGCGGGTCGGACCAGGTCTCTGTCTCAACGTAATAACCAATCACAGGCGGCTTTGATTGTGCGCTGGCAATAGAAGCCCATCCAAGGAGTAGCACGAGGCAGCAAAAGGAGCGTTTAAAAGCGATCATAAGTGTCTCAGTATTATTGAAATATTCCGCAATCGGCGATGATAGTAAGTCATTACCTGCAACATTGTTGGGGCGAATGTTGAGGCGAATAGGTAGTATCTTGTGCATTTCTTATACATGAGTTTTTAAAATGTACAGTAGTTTGGCGCTTCTTACCTGTTAAAATGCCCGCCTTTTCACTCTGGGAGCCTCAGTTATGGTCTACGACGTCGTAGTCATTGGCGCAGGTGCCGCTGGTTTAATGTGCGCGGCACAGGCTGGCTATGCCGGGCGACGCGTTTTGGTGGTCGACCATGCGAACAAAGCGGGTAAAAAGATTCTTATGTCTGGGGGAGGCCGCTGTAACTTTACCAATCTTGATACAGCGCCTGGACACTTTTACTCTGAAAATCCTTATTTTTGCATTTCTGCATTAAAACGTTATCGCCCAGAACACTTTGTATCGCTGGTAGAAACCCATGGCGTTGAGTATGTGGAAAAAGCGCCAGGGCAGCTATTTTGCGCAGATTCCGCCAAAGAGATTGTGCGGGTACTCTTGGCCGAGTGTGAGTGGGCCGGGGCGGAGATTAAACTGAGCACATCCGTTTCTCGGCTGGAGCGGCAGGGCGAGGGCATGCGGTTGGCCACGTCTCTGGGCACGATTGATGCAGGGGTGGTGGTCGTGGCGACCGGAGGGCTTTCCATTCCTACCATGGGGGCGACCGGCTTTGGGTACGATATTGCCCGCCAGTTTGGCTTAGAGGTGCTGCCCACGCGCCCCGGCCTAGTGCCATTTACCCTAAGCGATAGCTGGAAAGAGCGGGCGGCGGGGCTTTCTGGCGTTAGCGTGCCCACGGCAGTGAGCTGCAAAGAGAAGCGCTTTGTCGAGCCGATGCTGTTTACCCATCGAGGGCTATCCGGCCCTTCTATGCTACAAATTTCCAGCGTATGGGAGCCGGGTAGCGCAATCTCCATCGACCTCTTGCCGGGCGAAGACGCGGCTGACGCTTTGCGCCATGCGCGCCAGGAAACCCCTAAGCGGCTGCTGTCGACCTGGCTAGGCGAGCGTTTCCCCAAACGCTTTGCCCAAGCGCTGCTGGAGTGGTATCCCGACTCTCACTTGGCCAGCCCGCTGGCGCAATACAGCAACGAAGCGCTCGAAGCTTGGGCCCAGCGGCTAAATCAGTGGCAGCTAAAACCAGCAGGCACCGAAGGGTGGCGCACGGCCGAGGTGACGATGGGGGGTGTCAGCACCGACGCCATTTCATCCAAAACCTTTGAAGTAAAGGATCTACCTCAACTGCGCTTTATTGGGGAAGTGCTGGATGTGACGGGCCAACTAGGCGGTTATAACTTTCAGTGGGCCTGGGCAAGCGGTGTGGCCTGTGGACAAGCGTGTTAGGTGTCATCGACACGCATTAAACAAGCCGCTGTGGTAAGTGAGCCGCAGCGGCTTGTCGGATAATCCTTGTCGCAGGCGTAGCGGTCAACGGACGATTATGTCGCCACTTTGGCAAGGAGCTTCAGCTTTCGAAAGAGCATGTAACCTGCCAGTGCCTTACGACCTAGCACCATGGCACCGCCTGGATGACGTGCAATGCGTAACGCAGCAATGCCGCCAATGGCGTAAAGCGGCAGTTTGACGCTTTTCCAATGACGTTCCAGCGGGGAAGAGGCATGTAGCAGCGTGTCGCTATCGACCAGTATGTCGATACGCTGCTGCTCCAGTTCGGCGAGCAGCGCCGCCTTGCGCTCTGCGCGACTGAGTGGTTTAACGACGCTATCGTGACGAGTCATCCTCATTCACCTCCAGCAGTGCACGGTCGGCGGCAAGCTGCTTTAACGTCTCTTTTAGCAGTGTATGGCGCTTGGCCTGACGCATAGCAATCACCGCTAGCAGTATGCTTAACGCGATGAGCACACCAGCACTGACGCTAATTGCCGTTAATCGATAAGTATCCCAGAAGAGAACCACCACCAGCGCCGTAAGCGTGGCAACGCCTAATAGCAGGAGCAGTAGACTGGCACCCGCAAGTAACAGCAAAACCAGTAAACGCGCGCGCTCCTCTTCTAGCTCTAAAACCGCCAAACGCAGGCGAGTTTCACTGTTAGCTACCAGTGATTTCAGCAGGCGTTTGGCGGCAGAAAAGACGCGTTGGGTGGGACCCAAAGCCATTAGCGACGCCCGAGCAGCATACCAACGACAAGGCCAGCAGCGGCGCCAATACCGATGCTGGTCCAGGGGTTTTCATGGACATAACGGTCACAACACGCTGCCTGTTCGGAGAGCGTTTCGCGGGTGTCTTCGTAGAAACGTTCTCCGCGGGCTTCTAGGCGAGTACGAGTATCTTTTAAACGTCGCTCGGCACGCTCACGCAGATCGCGCATTTCGCTGCTGGCGTCTTTGGAGGTTGCGTTCACCAGCTCTTCGACTGTTTCGCTGAGATGGCGCAGGTCTTCTTTCAGCTGGTCAGCACGGGCAGAGGTGTCTGTATTACGTTTTGCCATGATGTCTTCCTTTGACGAGTGAATGAGTTACGACTTTGAGTAACGACTTCAGCATAGCAGTCATCACCATATAGACAACCTTACTGGCTTAACGGTTCAGCCCAGTGGCGCTGAATAGTGGGTTGAGGCTAAAACCAAGGCTCAGGCGATGCACGCGGTGGTTGTAATCGATCATGCTCTCGCCGTAACCGTAGTAGTACTGCACATGGGTGCGCACGCCGTTGAACGCTGGCCAGCTGTAATCGATCTGCGTGCCGTAGTTGCCGGCGCTAGGGTTGCCACGCAGTTGACCGGCAAATTCATGGTTGTTTTGCAGGCGCTTGGCGAGGCGAATGTCGCCATAGCCGACGAAGCGCTCGATATCGGGGTTGTCATCATCGCTATCCGACTCGGGCACGCGCCAGTGAGGCGCCAGGGTGAGCGCCCAATCGCCGCTTTGGAAGGTGCTTTCCAAGTACACTCGGTTCCAACTGCGCGAGAGCGGATCGGAGCGTCCGTTTGATTGATGGATGAACGACACGCGATTGCGGGTGTTCACCCATCCCAAGGCACTCCAGGCATTGTCGAAGTCGATAAACACTTCGGGCTCATAGTTGGTTTCGCGAAACGGCGAGGAGGCATCGGTGTTGTACGCCTGCCACCAGCTACGCTGGGTATACGCAAAGTAAACGTCGCCTATGTCACCGAAGACATTTTCGGCCAAATTGAACTTGGCACTGAATTGAAATTTGACCTCACCACTATCCGGTTGAACGTCGTCTGTGATGCTGCGGAAATTCTCGACGTTTTGATTCGTGTTGTAGCTAATGGGGAACAGATAGTTGGTGCGATGCGTCGTGATGGCGAAGGGGTTACGTGACGACTCTTGTTCCAACTGTCGCCGTTCACTCAGGTCTTCGAGCGCTACTTCGACCGGCAGCGGCGCTGGTTCGATACCCAGGGCGGCATCTTCGGGTGCTTCGATTTGCTGAAGCTGCTGGCGCAACTGGTAGAGTTCGGTACTGAGCGCTTGAATGCGGGCTTCAATGTCTTCTCGGGAATCGGCTATGGCGCTTTGACTGAGCACGGTCGCGCTCACAAATGTCGCCAAACCGGTGAACAGCAGTTTTCGGGTAACCATCAACGTGGCTCGCAAATTAAGAGTAGAGAGATGTCAGCACTGTTTCTATACATGCCGCTTGTGTAAGTCAACTCCGTATGGCGACGTGCTGACAATATTGCGTCGAGCTGTCTTACCTATGACAATGGCCATCTCGCCCGGCATCGCGGGCCGATATGTCTATGAGGCATCCGTCACGTGGTTAGAAATGCCCTGAAAGCCGCCATCGGCTGCCTGTTTGTGGTAGTGCTGTTGGCGGAAACCGCCATCGCTCAAAGCACCTTGATCGAGGGCGTTCCTCCTCAAGCTGAGCTCTCCGAACGCTTGGCAGTCATTGAGTCTCTTGAAACTGAGCCTACCGCTGACCAGCAGCGTGACCAAGCGGCGTTGACCGCTGCATTGCAGGCATATGAGCGGCTCCAAGCGATTGAAGAGCGTCAGCAGGCACTCGAGCAGCGGGTCAGTCAGGCGCCTGAGCAGTTGCTACGCCTGGAGCGTGAGCTCAACGCTGCGCAAGAGGAGAGTCTGCAGCTGTCGGTCGATAACCTTAGCGATATGCCTTTAGAGGCTTTGGAAGCCGAACTGGCGGATGCCGTGATCGAACTGCAGCAGCTCCAGAGCCAAATGGCCGAGGTAAATTCCCAACTCCTTGCGGCGCAAACGCTGCCCGAGCGGGCGCAACAGGCCATTTCCGAGGCGCTGCAGCGGGCTGAAACACTGCGTCGTGAGCACGATACCCGAGCCGCGCTGCTCGCCGACCGCCAGCTTTCGGCCCGTGAGGATGCCCAGCTCATTCAGTGGCGCTTAGAGCGAGCGGTGGCCGAGCAAGAGGTCACCCTGAACCAGCGGGAGTTGAGCGCTAACAGTCGCCTGCGCGAGCTGGCTCAGCAGCGTCGTGACCTGATTGCCTTGCAAATCGACCAGCAAGAGCAGCAGCTCAACCTGCTCCAGGGCGTGATCGACCGCCAGCGCCGTCTTCAGTCTGAACAGGCCATTGCCGATGCCGCCAAGAACGATCCGTTGATCGCCGAGGGGCACCCTGTCGTGCTGAATGCACAGCAGATCAACCAAACGCTTAGCTTGGAGCTATTGCGGGCGACGGACCGTGCCAATGGCATCGTGCGCGAGAACATCGAGGCGCAGCGCCAGTTGGAACATGTTCGCCAGCTCCAGCGCAGCCTCAACGAGCAGATGGAGGCAATTCGCGGCAGCCAACTGTTGTCGCGTATTCTTCGCGAACAGCGTCAATCGCTACCCGTTGTGGTGCCGCGCCGGGATTTGCAAGATGAAATCGCCGATCTGCGTTTGAAGCAGTTCGATCTCATTCGCCAGCGCGATCAACTCCGGCAGGGCGAGCGACTGGCAACTCAGCGCCTGGAAGAGGCTGGCGTCGATATCACGCCAGGGCTGGTGGATTCTCTGACCCGCTTGTATCAATCCCGACGCGAGCTGGTCGAGCAGCTCGAACAAGCATACGGCAACCTATTGAGCTCGGCTATCGAGCTACAGCTCAATCAGCAGCAGCTGCTCAGCACGACACAAGATTTACGCACTACTATCGATGAGCAGCTGTTTTGGGTGGCCAACAGTCGTCCTCTAGATGTGAACTGGCTGCGCCAACTGCCCCAGCATCTTCAGCAGGAGTGGCGGGAAGGGGAGTGGCGCGCGGTGTTGCCTACCCGTTGGAAAGGGCTCTCATGGGACATGTTGGTGGGCGCGCCACTGCTGCTATTGAGCGTGGTTTTAATCGCTTTGCGCGGGCATATCAAAGCGCGTTTGGCGCTGATTCATTCACAAATTGGCCGTTTGAAGAGCGATACCCAGCTGCATACCCCCAAGGCCGTTTTGCTCAATGCACTGCTGGCGGTACCAGGCCCGCTGGCGTTGGCTGGCACGGGCGTAGCCCTACGTACGGCGGAAGGTGGTCTGGCCCTTGGACTGGCACCGGCGCTGCTGCAGCTTGGTTTGAGCTGGTTTGTGGTAGCCCTTGGGCGGCGACTGCTGGTGCCCGACGGCGTCGCCGAGCGTCACTTTACCTGGTCACCGGCGTACAACGCGCGGCTGCGTCGCTTGTTGATTGGGCTGGGCATGGCGCTGGTACCGGTCGTGGCCATTGCGGCCATGTCTGAACAGATGGAGACCCCCTTGGCCCAGCGCCCTGTCGCTATGGCACTGTTCATGGGGGGGCTGCTTGCCATGGCGTGGTCGCTGACGCAGCTCATCCTGGCCCATGTCCCAATCTTTGGTGTGCGGCTTTTCAGGCTGATCTTGGGGCTCGCCATGGCCGCTGTTCCACTGGTGCTGATGGGGCTGGTTGCCTGGGGCTACGAGTACACGGCGCTCAGGCTGGTAGCGCGTTTTGCCATTACGCTCTATCTATTAGGGCTTTGGGTGGTAGTGGAGGCGACGGTGGTGCGTAGTTTGGCCGTTGCCGCCCGCCGCTTGGCCTACCGCCGAGCGCTGGCTAGACGGCGCGCCCAGGTGCAAGAGGGTGCCGAAGGCGGGCTCGAGGTAGTCGAAGAGCCGCCGCTGGATATGGAAAAGATCAACGCTCAGTCGCTGCGGCTCTCCAAGCTGATTCTGCTGGTTGGTTTCAGTGCGCTGCTCTATTTGGTGTGGTCGGATCTGCTCTCGGTATTGGGTTACTTGGACCAGGTATCGCTTTGGGACGCGGGCGAAGGCGATCTGGTCGATGATGCTCTCTCCATTTCGGATTTTTTTACGGCGCTGCTGGTAGTGGCTGTCACGTTCATCATGGCGAGGAACCTGCCAGGACTACTCGAAGTCATGGTGCTCTCTCGCTTGGCACTCAAGCAGGGCAGCGCTTATGCGATTAGCTCACTGCTCTCTTACACCATCGTAGGCACCGGGATCGTTATGTCGCTGGCGACTTTGGGGGTCTCTTGGGACAAGCTGCAGTGGCTGGTGGCGGCGCTGAGTGTGGGTTTGGGGTTTGGCTTGCAAGAGATCTTTGCCAACTTCATTTCGGGATTGATCATTCTGTTCGAGCGCCCCATTCGTATCGGCGACACCATTACGCTAGGGAACCTTCACGGCACGGTCAGCCGGATTCGCATTCGGGCGACCACGGTGACCGACTTCGACCGCAAAGAGATCATCATTCCCAACAAAACGTTCGTGACCGACCAACTGATCAACTGGTCGCTCTCCGATAACGTGACCCGCGTGGTGCTCACCTACGGCGTCTCCCACGGTTCGGATTTACCACTCGTGCATAGACTGTTACGTCAGGCTGCCGATGAGAACGCACGCGTATTGGATGACCCGGAGCCGCAGGTGTTCTGCTTGAGCTATGGGCCACACAGCCTGAATTTCGAACTGCGTATTTTTGTCAATGACCTACTGGACCGCTTATTTGCCGCCGATGAGGTGAACTGCCGAGTGGACGAGCTGTTCAAGGAGGCGGGAGTGAAGATCGCCTTTGAACAGCTCGATGTTTGGCTGCATCCTGAGCAAGGGGAGTCGGTGAAAGTGCAGTCCAAGCCGACCCTCCCGCCTGCTTCGTTGAGCTAACCGCTAGGGCTTGCTGGCGAGAAGAAGAAACTCCCGATTGCCGTCGCTGCCGGTAATCGGGCTCTCTTGCCAGTGGCTGATGACGAGGCCGCACTGCTCGCAGGCGGTGCGTATTTTTTGCTCCACCTCTGCGTAGCGACGAGGGTCGCGCACGACGCCGCGTTTATCCAGCGCACCGGGGTCTAGCTCAAACTGTGGTTTTACCAGCGAAAGCAGCTGCCCGCTAGGCGGCAGTAGGGCGGCAATCTCAGGCAGAATCAGCGTCTGGGATATAAACGATACATCCATCACCGCAAGATCAATCGGCCGTTCGGCAAGCGTGCTCAAAAGTGCCTCTGAGGTGCTCATATGACGGGCATTGAGGCCTTCCAGGCAGGTTACTCGTGGGTCGCTGCGTAAGTGGCTGGCAAGCTGGTCGTGGCCGACTTCCACGCCTACTACATGGCGTGCGCCAAATTGCAGCGCGCAGTCAGTAAACCCGCCTGTGGACTGGCCAATATCCAGCACGCCTTTATCCTCTAAGCGCATGGCTAACGCCTGTAGAACGCCTTCTAGCTTTAGCCCTGCGCGTGAGGCGTAGCGCTCTTCTGGGTCCTCCTCCACGCGGAGTGGGGCATTGGTCGGCCATTTTTCAGAGGGTTTGCTCAGCAAGGTGCCGTCGCTTAAAAAAACGCGCCCGTTTTTGATCAGCCGCTGGGCACGGGTACGAGAACTGGCCAGTCCTTGGCTGACCAGTAATTGATCGAGTCGTATCATCTTGGTCGTATCTGTAGTGTTTGGGAGGCCCCGTATTACTGGGGCCATTAGTCGGCCTGCAGCTCAGTAGGGGGAAGCGTGTGGCTCCCCAGCTACGGTGCAGAAAGCCCTTAACGCGCTCTAGTTCTTCATCGGTCACCGTGGCCAGCTCGCCTCTTTCTAGAGGGGCGTAGTGGTAGATATAGAGCCGCGAAGTGAACTGCTCAAATGGCAGAGAGGCTTCGCCAAAGCGCTCGCCGTTGCCGGACGTGCTAGCTCGTTGAGCTTGGCATCTTCAGGTGAAGAGACCTCTTGGTGGTTTGTCACATAGACTCCTTACCCTTGCCGTAGCGGGGATTATACATAGAAGTCGAGATCCTCTTGGCGTTTTAAAAGATCACGGATGGTATGCGCGTCCTCACCTTTAAAGTAGATCAAGCCCCAGTGGGTACCATACACAATAGGCGCTACCACCGGCTAATTAGTGGCCTGTGAGGCTGTCAAATAAGGAAAGCGCCGTTTTCGATGATGTCTGCTAAAGGGGCAACCCCGGAGTATGGTAGGCTAGGCGCGGTAACGTTACCTTCAAGTGGCAAGAGGATTAGGCCAAGATGGCGGCCAAGCCGATCTACCGTGTGGTGGTTCACCAGCAGGGTGAAATTTGGGATTTATACGTCAGAGAGATCTTTCAGAGCGAACTCTGGGGCTTTATTGAAGTCGAGGAGTTTGTCTTTGACGATGCGTCGCGAGTGGTGGTGGATCCAGGAGCGGAAAAACTGCAGCGAACCTTTGAGGGTGTGAAGCGTAGTTACCTGCCTCTTAACGCCATTGTGCGGATTGATGAGGTAGAGCGTGAAGGCCCCCTGAAGGCCGTGAAAAGTGATGCTCGCGTCGCAGAGTTTCCTCGTCCCTTCCCGTTACCGCCCCGCGGGGAAGGGTAAGCGCTTTAGACACGCGCAACGCTTTGAGCGATACGCGCGGTGGCTTCGTCGGCCATGCGCGTTTTTATGATCAGGACATGACGTCATGCAAGTAGATAAATTTCGCAGTAATTGTTATGCCGCCGCAGTTGGCGTGCTGCTAAGCATGAGCAGCCAAGCGGCATTCGCTCAATCCGATAACCAAGCCTGGGTCAGCGATGAGCTAAGTACCTACGTGCGCAGTGGGCCGACAGATGGTTATCGCATTGTGGGAACGCTCAATGCAGGCGAGCAGGTGGAAGTGCTGGAAACCAGCGGTGATTACACCCGGGTGCGCAGCAATAGCGGCGATACGGTGTGGGTTTTGAGCAATGAGCTTCAGCAAACGCCTAGTGCTCGTCAGCAATTGCCCGAGCTGCAGGCCCAGGTGGAAGAGCTGACCCAAGAGCTTGACGGTATCAACGATACCTGGGAGCAGCGGGTCTCTTCCATGACCGCCACGCTTGATGTTCGCGAGCAGCGCATCGCAGACCTGGAAGCGAGGAACCTTGAGCTGGATAACGAGGCAGAGCAGTCACGCCAACAGGTGCGAGCGCTGCAGGCACGTCTGGACACTCAAGAGGAAGACTTGCTGATGCGCTACTTTATGTACGGTGGCGGTGTGGCGGGCGCTGGCCTGCTGGTGGGGCTGATTGTGCCGCACTTGCCGCGCCGTCGTAAAAAGCGTGACCGCTGGTTCTAAACAGTTAGGTTTTTAGGATAGTAAGAGGGCATGTCCATGGAGAATTCCTGGCGGCAGCGTTGGCAAGAGGGACGGATAGGCTTTCACCTGGAGGAGACCCACCCGGCACTGTTGAAGTATTGGCCAACGCTAGGCGTGCCCTCTGGAGCCAAGGTGTTGGTGCCGCTATGTGGGAAGAGCTTAGATATGCGCTGGCTCGCGGACCAAGGGCACCCGGTGTTGGGCATAGAGCTTGCCCCGGAGGCTATCGAGCAATTTTTGGCCCAGCGTAGTGGCGGTATCTCTCGTTATACTCAGGCAGGCTTTGAGGTGTGCCGTCAGGGTAACATCGAGCTCTGGTGCGGTGACTTCTTTCACCTGCATATTCAGCAGGCGGCTGAAGTGGAGGCTTTTTACGATCGTGCATCGCTGATTGCGCTGCCACCGGCTACCCGCGAACGCTACGCTTTCCACTTGGCTCAGTTGGTGCCACCGGGAGCGAAAGGACTGCTGGTGGGGTTAACCCACGCCGATGGCGATGCCGGACCGCCATTTAGCGTGCCGGATGAGGAAATTGAGCGCCTGATGGCGCCCAATTTCCGTATCGAGCGACTCGCTCAGCTGCCCGCCGATGCCCGTGGCCGAAGTGAAAGCATCTGGGCGCTTGAGCGGCGCGGGCCACGGGTTTAATTATCCCCCTTAACGGGCGAGAAGCCGACCCAGCTCTGGGTCGCTGAATGCCCGGTTTAGGCCATCGCTAAGCAAGTCGTTCAACATCCGCGTATTGGCATCTTCACCCGGTTTAAGCGCATAACCTTGGGTGCGACGTGACGTATATGTTCCGGTATACGTCGTGCCCTGGTTCTGCGCGATGGCCCGGAAAACCCCTTCAATACGCGCTTCATCAATTAGCGGCTGCCCGCTGTCGCCACGACCATAGTGCAAGCTGGCAAGTTCCAGAGTCAGGCTGGGACGGCCTTGGGCGGCTTCGCGGGTAGGGGTAAACCCCATATCGCGTGCGGCACGCTCCGCTTCGGCCTGTAGGCGCGGAATCAATTCATGGCTGCTTACTATAATCTGCGCCGTCGACATGTTGCCGCCCGTGCGCGTACCAATGACTTCACTCGGCCGGGCGTCGACGGCCACCACGGTCACTTGCTGACCCGAGCCGGTTTGCGGCACGTTAGCGCTACGGGTGGGGTTTAGCTGTAGGTATTGAGGACTTGCACAGCCTGCCAGCAATAGGGTGGTTAACAACGCACCAGACGCGCGTAAAAAGTGACGCCGACGCATAAAACTCTCCGCAATCATTGTGGTTAAACGATAAACATACCTGTCGCAACAAGGTATTAAAAAGCAAAGCGTTAAGAAACAAGGCATTGCAATAATTGCGGCAGTATAGCGTTGTGCTAGCCTGCCGCGCTAGCAGTCCCTAAGCCACTCGTGCCTGCTTGCTGCTCAGGTGTTTTAGCGTCTTCTTTAAAGCGATGCCACTGGCGCGGATGAGCAAACAAGCGCTGCCCCCGGCGCATGTGCAGGCGCTCGAAATCGGCGTGGCGAACGGTGGCTAGCCACGGTTTTGCCAGCCAGTCGGCCTCTAGCTCCACACGCACTTCGGCACCGACCGGGGAGATAGCGGTAATCGTCACCGGCAGGTGGCTTTCAGCGCTGGGTTCTTCCGCCAGACGCACCTCATGGGGGCGCAGCTGCAGCTCTTCATCGCCATCGGGTAAGTCCACGTTCAGGTGGGCATCGCCGCAGGTCAGTACGCCATTGCGAACGCGCCCTTCAAGGTGGTTCACATCACCCAAGAACTCGAACACGAAGCGGTTCTTCGGTGCGCGGTAGAGCGTATCCGGCGTGTCGATCTGCTCGATACGGCCGTTACTCATCACCACCACACGGTCAGAAAGCTCCAGCGCTTCTTCCTGGTCGTGGGTGACGAACACACTGGTAAAGTTCAGTTCGTCGTGCAGGCGGCGCAGCCAGCGGCGAAGGTCTTGGCGAACCTTGGCATCCAAGGCGCCAAACGGCTCGTCTAGCAACAGGACGTCAGGCTCTACAGCAAGTGCGCGAGCCAGCGATACGCGCTGCTGTTGCCCACCCGAGAGCTGGGCAGGCAAGCGGTTGGCTAAGTGCTGTAGCTGCACCATCTCAAGGAGCCTGAAGACCCGCGCCCGAATTTCACCGTTGGAGGGGCGGCGCTTTTTCGGCATCACCGTAAGGCCAAACGCCACGTTGTCATAAACGCTCATATGACGAAACAGGGCGTAGTGCTGAAAAACAAAGCCGATGCGGCGGTCACGCACATGCACATTGGTCACGTCACGGTCGCCAAATAGAATTTTACCCGGCTGCGGCGAGCTATCGGCGTTCTCTAGGCCAGCAATGATACGCAGCAGGGTAGTTTTGCCCGAACCGGAAGGACCTAGCAAGCCCACCAATTCACCTTCGTGAATGTCCAGGTTGATGGGTTCAAGTGCCTGGGTGTTGGCAAAGTGCTTGGCAATATTCTGTAAGCGAATACTCATGTGTATGCCTCCCGGCGCGATGCGCGCCATTCAAGGCCTGCCTTGGCCGCAAGAGTTAACAGGGCAATCAGGGCCAGCAGGGCGGCGCTCGCAAACGCACCCACGGCGTTGTAATCCTGATAGAGCTGCTCAAGGTGCAGCGGTAGCGTATTGGTTTGCCCACGAATGGCCCCTGAGACAACCGAGACCGCGCCAAATTCACCCACCGCGCGGGCGTTGGTAAGGATGATGCCGTAGAGCAGTGCCCAGCGAATGTTGGGCAGCGTGACCCGCCAAAACGTTGTCCAGCCAGAAGCGCCCAGCGTTACGGCGGCTTCTTCTTCCCGTGAGCCTTGGGCCTGCATAAGCGGGATTAATTCACGCGCCACAAACGGGCAGGTGACGAAGATGGTGACCATCAAAATGCCCGGCCAGGCAAACATCAGCTGAATATCGTGGCTATCTAACCATCCGCCAATCCAGCCGTTGCGGCCATACAGCAGTAGATAAATTAAGCCAGCGACGACAGGGGAGACGGCAAACGGAATATCAATCAGCGTTTGCAGAATGCGCCGCCCTGGGAAGCTAAAGCGCGTCACCAGCCATGCCAGCGCAACGCCAAACACCAAGCAGATGGGGATGGTCATTAACGCGATGACCAGCGTGAGACCAATGGCGTGTAGAGTGAACGTATTGCTCACGTTCGCCCAAAACACCGCCACACCTTGGGAGAACGCCTGAGCAAAAATAGCCACCAGCGGCAGCAGCAGAAATAGCGCAGACAGCAGTAGGGCTGCGCCAATTAATAAGCGCCGCACTAAAGGCGCATCACCAATCCGGCGCATTATCCTTTACCCCCATGCAGGCGACGCACAAAGCGGCCCTGCCAGATATTGATGGCGAGCAGCAGCGCCAACGAAACAAACAGCACCACCGAGGCAATGGCAGACGCCCCGGCGTAGTCATACTCCTGTAGTTTGACGAAGATCATTAGCGCGGTAATTTCGGTTTCGTAAGGCATATTGCCTGCGATAAAAATAATCGCCCCGAACTCACCTAATGAGCGTACGAAGGCAAGCCCGGTGCCGGTGACGAGCGCGGGCCATAGATGCGGCATAATCACACGGCGAAACGCCACGCCGTCGGTAGCCCCCAGGGACATCGCGGCTTCGTCCACCTCGGCAGGCAAATCTTCCAGCACCGGCTGCACCGTGCGCACCACGAAGGGAATACTGGTGAAGGCCATCGCCAGGGCAATCCCTACCCAGGTATACGCGATCTGAAGCCCCATCGGCTCGATGATACTGCCTACCCAGCCATTACCCGCATAGAGCGTGGCCAGGGTGATGCCAGCCACGGCAGTAGGCAGGGCGAAGGGGAGGTCCATCAAGGCATCGAGCAGGCGCTTGCCAGGAAACTCATAGCGCACCAGTACCCAGGCCAGTAGCAGGCCAAACACCGCATTCACCAGCGCCGCTACGGCTGCCGCGCCGATGGTGACCATATAGCTGGCGACGACGCGGCCTTCGGTGATGATGGCAAAGTACTCGGCCAGGCTTAGTTCAGAAAGCTGGCCAAATAGTCCGGTAATGGGGAGTAGCAGTACCAGCGAAATAAATAGCACGCTGATACCCATAGATAGGCCAAAACCCGGCAGCACGCGCGTGCTGCCGGATCGCCAAAATGCTAATTGGCTCATGGGGTTCCGTTAACGACGTTGCAGTTGATCAAGCAGAGCACCGCCTTCGAAGTGGTTCTCCATCGCTTCTTCCCAGCTGCCGAACACGGTTTCGACTTCAAATAGCTCGGTGTCGGGGAACTGGTCGGCAAACTCTTCTACCACAGTGTCGTTATGGACACGGTAGTTAAAGCCTGCCAGCTGACGCTGGGCGTCTTCGGTATAGAGGTACTCTAAGTAGCTTTGGGCTAAGTCGCTGTTGCCGTTACGTTCGGCGTTTTCACCCACCACCGCGACCGGGAATTCCGCCAGAATGCTCACCGGCGGGACGATTACTTCGTAGTCATCGCTGCCGTATTCGCTGCGGATGTTGTTCACTTCAGACTCAAAGCTGATCAGTACGTCGCCAATGCCGCGCTCGATAAAGCTGGTTGTGGCACCGCGACCGCCGGTGTCGAACACCGCTACGTTGCGCAGGAAGGTGCGCATGAAGTCTTGGATCTTCTCTTCATCGCCGTCGAATTCATTCTCGGCGAAGCCCCAGGCAGCCAGGTACGTGTAGCGGCCGTTACCGGAGGTTTTCGGGTTCGGGAAGACCATTTGTACGTCTTCTTTAACGAGGTCATCCCAGCTTTCGATGCCTTTCGGGTTGCCTTTGCGCACCAGGAAAGCGGTGGTGGAGTAGTAGGGCGAAGCGTTGTTCTCAAACGCATCCTGCCAATCCTCAGCCACCAAGCCTGCATCGGCTAGTGCTTGAACGTCGGTGACTTGGTTAAACGTCACTACGTCCGCACGTAGGCCCTGCATAATGGCGCGCGCCTGGGCAGAGGAGCCACCGTGGGACTGGCTGATAGCGATCTCTTCGCCATGCTCCTCTTCCCACCACGCCTGGAACTCCGGGTTAATCGCGGCGAACAGCTCGCGGGCGATGTCATAGGAGGAGTTCAGCAGCTCGCGCTCCTGAGCAACGGCGGCGCTGGAGAAGGTCATGCCAGAAACGACGGTGCCAACGGCAACGGCCAGTAGGCTACGGCGAAGGCCGGTGCGGAAAGAGGAGGGTAGCGTCATTATAGACTCCTTGATTCTGGGGGCGATTTAGTCGCGATGACGCTAAGGTTAAACCTAGGATTGTGGAATTACAATCGTGTTTTATATTCTATTTGGAAATATCTGTTTAAGGATATGCATTGACGGCAAGCGTGCTGCATGGCCGTCACGTGTAATAGGGCTTCGTGTGTGGCTCTGGTAAGATGGCCCCTTTATTTTTATTACCTGAGGACCCCTTCATGAGCGCTGCACAGGATTTTTTGATTGCCCCTTCGATACTCTCCGCTAACTTTGCGCGGCTGGGCGAGGAGGTTGATAACGTGCTGGCGGCCGGCGCCGATGTGGTTCATTTCGACGTTATGGACAACCATTACGTGCCGAACCTGACTATTGGGCCGATGGTATGTAAGGCGCTGCGCGACCATGGCGTGACGGCACCCATTGATGTGCATCTGATGGTGAAGCCGGTGGATCGCATGATTAGCGATTTTATTGAGGCGGGTGCCAGCTACATCACTTTCCACCCCGAAGCCTCTGAGCATATTGATCGTTCGCTGCAGCTGATTCGTGATGGTGGTTGTAAAGCGGGGCTGGTGTTTAACCCGGCCACGCCGCTTTCGTATCTTGATTACGTGATGGATAAGGTTGATATGGTGCTGCTGATGAGCGTCAACCCCGGCTTTGGCGGCCAGTCGTTTATCCCCGGCACGCTGAACAAGCTGCGTGAGGCACGTGCGCGTATCGACGCTTCGGGCTTGCCCATTCGCTTGGAGATTGATGGTGGCGTCAAAGTCGACAATATCGCGGATATCGCCGCCGCCGGTGCCGATACCTTTGTAGCGGGTTCAGCGATCTTTAACGCCCACCAGGCAAGCGACCCCCACGGCTACGACAGCGTGATTCAGCAGATGCGCGCGGAGCTGGCCAAGGTTCGCTGATAGTTATCGGGTTTACCTACCCGTTATGCTGAGTAAGCCTGAGTGGGAGGCCGCTTTAGCGGGCGAATGGCGCCGCTAGGCGCCTTAGCAGAGCCCCCGTCGCGAGCTGAAGCTCCCTCCCATGACCGCTAACTATGCTTAACTGAATGGTATTAGGGTAGATCTCCCGCCCTTTGCATGTCTTTAGTGAAGTTTCATGCGTGGTTTGAGGTAGCGGTTTAATTTATCCACCAACCATGCAAGCCCGGTTTTTGGCGCACCGTGAATAGAGAGTTGATGCATGCGGTAGAGCGATGCATAGGCTTGGCGCGCCAGCCAGCCCTCCAGAAAAAGCCCGCGAGAGGCGGAGCTGCGCATGAGGTTACCTACCGCGTCGTAACGGGCCAGGGATACAAGCGAGCCGTGATCGCGATAGTGAAATTCGCGCAGCGGCTTCTTCTCCAGGCAATGCTCCAGGTTTTTAGCCAATAGCTTGGCCTGCTGATGGGCGGCCTGAGCGCGAGGCGGCACCGTTGCATTATCGCCTTGGGGGCAGCAAGCGCAGTCGCCCATTGCAAAAATATGCGGGTCGTCTACGCTCTGCAGTGTCTGCTTGACGTTGATCTGGTTGCGCTTGTTGGTGCTTAAGCCCAGCTCAGTAAGAAACGGCGGCGCTTTAATGCCAGCGGCCCATACGTTGAGATCGGTTTCGATCACCTCACCGTCGCCTGTGACCAGCTGATACTCCTGAGCTTCTTGAATTGCCGTGCCCACATGTACGGTGACCCCCATGCTCTCCAGCTCTTGCTGAACGGTTTGGCTGATGCGCTCAGATAAACCGGGGAGCAGGCGCGGTGCCGCTTCAATCAAATGCACGCTAATGGTTTGGTGATCAACAGCCGTGACGCCGTAGGCATTGAGCAGGCGCGAGGCGTCTAACAATTCCGCCGAAAGCTCCACCCCCGTTGCACCGCCGCCGACAATGCCAATGGTGAGCTGGGTGTTCTGACGCAGCTTGGGGTCGGTATAGCGCAGGAAGGTATTGATCATGTCCCGCTGGAAGGCTTTGGCCTGCTGGGGAGAGTCAATAAAGTGGCAGTGCTCTGCGACTCCCTTGGTACCAAAATCATTCGAGATACTGCCAAGTGACAGTACTAAATAGTCATAAGTGAGCTGGCGGGCGGGCAGTACCTCCACGCCATCTTCATCTTCAATAGGTGCCAGGTGAATGACCTTCTGTTCCCGATCAAGACCGTTGAGCGAGCCGCGCTGGTAGCGGTAGTAGTGGGCTGAGGAGTGCCCGCGATAATCCACTTCATCCATGCTGGAGTTTAGCACCCCGGTGGCTAGCTCATGCAGCAGCGGCTTCCATACGTGGGTGGCGTTGCGGTCAAGCAGGACAATCTCAGCGCGCTTTTTTTTACCTAGCGTGTGTCCAAGACGGGTGGCTAGGGCTAGCCCGCCCGCGCCGCCGCCCACAATCACAATTCGGGGAATGGCCATTACTCTCTCCTTGTCAAATATAGCCACAGCATAGAACTTTATGCGGTGTATGACGAAGAACTAAGTAGGTAAGATGATCAAATTAATCGACACTGTTGCCAACTAGCAGCCTAAGCACATAAGTGAGGCCACGCGTGCATACCATTTTGCAAGGAAAGCGGTTAATCGCCTTTGATTTAGACGGCACGTTAATCGACTCAGTGCCCGATTTGGCCGTTGGCGTGCAGCGGGCGCTGCAAGAAGTTGGGCTGGCGCAGCCGAGTGAAGATCAGGTGCGCGATTGGGTGGGCAACGGCGCACAGGTACTGGTAGAGCGAGCGCTGTCCTGGGCACTCAACGCCGCACCGGAGGCAGCGTTGCAACAAAACGCCTACGAAGCGTTTATGCGCCATTACGGGGCCGCGCCCAATGCATTAACCAAACTCTACCCGGACGCGTCTGAAGCGCTTCATGCGCTGCATGAGGCGGGTTTTGTGCTGGCCTTGATTACCAATAAACCCGAGCGGTTCATTGCGCCTATTTTAAGCCACTTTGGTGTGCTGGCGCTGTTCACGTCTACCGTGGGCGGCGACTCGCTAGCCGAGAAAAAACCCAGCCCGTTGCCGCTTCTGCATGTTGCCCATACGCTGGATATTGCCCCCTCGGCGAGCGTGATGGTGGGGGACTCTCGCCATGATATCGCGGCGGGTAAGGCGGCGGGCTTTACGACGGTGGCACTGCCATATGGCTATAACCACGGCGACCCCATCGAGCAGAGCCACCCGGATCTGATAGTGGCATCGCTTCGCGAGCTGGTTAGCTAGCGCCTACTCCTCGGCCCTGGCACCTCCCAGCGCTTCATGCAACAGCTCGGCATTGTGGCGCAGCATTGCCGGGTAGTTGTAGGCGGGGCCATCGGTATCACTCAGCGTATCCACATAGAGCGGGCCTGCTAGCGTAAGGCCAGCCTCTCGCGCTAGGGCATCCATATGGATATAGGGCGTCGTGCTTTCATAAAACAGCGCGGGCGGACGTTTGTCGGTTAAGCGTTTGCTCATGATTTCCATAGCCTGGGCGCTGCCCAGTGTCTCGCTGCCTAGGCCCCAAATCGCGGCATACTCAAAGCCGTAAGCGTGGGCAAAATAGCCAAAAGCCGCTTCACTGGTAGTGAGTATACGATTGGTTTGCGGAATCCCCTCCAGGCGCTCTTTTATCTGCTGGTCGAGTAGGGCAAGCGCCTCCCTGGCTTGCACCGCTCGAGCCTGAAAAGCGGCTGCTTTGTCGGGATAGCGTACGCTTAGGGTGTGAGTGATTACCTCGATATAAGCGGCAGCTCCTTTGGGGTCCATCCACATATGGGGGTCCGGATTGCCTTTATGCTGACCCACTGGAATCGTCAGCGGCGCATAGTTGGCGCTTTCGGCCAGAGCCATTAGCGTTAGCGTGTCGTTGGCCATCGCTTCTACATGACGGATCCATGGCTCTAGCCCGTGGCCGTTGTAAAACACAATATCGGCTTCTTCCACTGCAAGTACGTTAGGGGGCGTCAGCTCCCAGCGGTGAACATCATCGCCCACCGGTACAATCGTCGTGATGCTGATATCATCGCCTGCGACACGCTTGACTAAATCTTCGATGACCGAAAATGACGCTATCACTTTAATCGAAGTGGCCGCGAATGCCTGGGGGGTGATGAATGTCGCCACTAATAAGAGCGTGATTATCCAGGGTGTCCGCTTGTCCATACCACGCTCCTAACCTATTAAAATGACGGCAAATCATAAAGAGTGTCCTGCTTTGTTGCTAGAGCCATTGCCGCGCTTTGCTTTAGAGCAAAGCGTAGTGCCAACTCCTGCAAACGAAGTGGTTTCACCCACGCCTGTTAACCTCTATGCTTTAAAAAAATGCCGCTTAATAACGACATGGTGGACAAAATAGCTACTATCTATGTTCGCCTAGCCCTAAGCCTAGTCCTCTTTTGACAAGCGTAGCTTTTTTTAAATCACTCTTTTGAACAGCTTTCTGGATAGCGTGTCATGACCTCTCAAAATGGTATATCCTCTCGCCGCCGCGGGTACCCTAAAAGGCGTGATGTAGCACCTGTCGCACTGGCGGCGCTGCGTGACCTGTTAGGCGATGAGCGCCAGACGCCAAGCCTGAAGCGTCGCGACCTGTTGATAGAGCATCTACACGCCATTCAGGATGCCCACGGCCACTTATCGCTTGTGGAACTGCGCGCCCTGGCAGCCTATATGAACCTGCCCATGGCAGCGGTGTACGAGACGGCGACGTTCTATGCCCATTTCGATGTGGTGCACGACCACCAAGCGCCCCCGCCGGATACCACAATTCGCGTCTGTGATTCTCTTTCCTGCCAATTAGCGGGGGTCAGTGCGCTACACAAAGCGTTGGAAGCCCGCGTCGATCCTGACTGTGTACGGGTGATTCGTGCGCCCTGCATGGGCCGCTGCGATACCGCGCCGGTGGCAGAAGTGGGCCATCACCATGTGCTGTATGCCACCGCAGAAGGCGTCGAAGCCGTGGTGGATACCGGCCACTTTCATCCTGAAGCGATTTTGTGGCAGCGGCTTGACGCCTATCAGCAGGCAGGTGGTTATCAGTTACTGGCCCATGTGAGCAGCGGTAAGATCAGCATTGATGAGGTGCTGCAGGCGCTTGAAGCGTCGGGCCTGCGAGGCTTGGGAGGCGCGGGCTTCCCTACGTTTAAAAAGTGGCAGGCGGTGCGCCAAGCCGCCGGGCCGCGCTACTGCGTGATTAACGCTGATGAGGGCGAGCCGGGGACGTTTAAAGACCGCTACTATTTAGAGCGCGCGCCGCATCAGTTTCTTGAGGGCGCGCTGATTAGCGCTTGGGCGATAGAGGCCGAGGCGCTCTATATCTATCTGCGCGACGAATACCCCGGCCTTCACCGTGTGCTCCATGAAGCGATTGCAGAGCTTGAGCAGTCGGGCATCGTCGCGCCTGGATTCATCATCATGCGCCGGGGTGCGGGCGCTTATATCTGCGGTGAGGAGTCGGCGCTGATCGAATCCTTGGAAGGCAAGCCCGGCAAGCCGCGCCACCGCCCACCTTACGTAGCCCAGCAGGGGCTGTTGGGCCGCCCCACGCTGGTCAATAACGTTGAAACCGTTTATTGGATTCCTGCCATTTGGCACAAAGGGGCTGAGTGGTTTGCTGGGCATGGGCGCAATGGTCGACGAGGCCTGCGCAGTTTTTCTGTCTCCGGGCGAGTGAACAAGCCCGGCGTGTACTTGGCGCCAGCAGGCATTACGCTGCGCGAGTTGATAGAGGAGTATGCAGGCGGCATGGCGGAAGGGCATAAGCTTGCCGCTTACCTGCCCGGCGGCGCCTCGGGTGGCATTCTGCCCGCCAGCAAAGCCGATGTGCCGCTGGATTTCGACACGCTGCAGGCGCACGGCAGTTTTATTGGGTCAGCGGCGATTATCGTGCTGTCTGAGCAAGACAATCTTCAGGCGGTGGCCACCAACCTGCTGGCTTTTTTTGCCGATGAGTCCTGCGGGCAGTGTACGCCTTGCCGGGTAGGCAGCGAGAAAATGCTCAGCTTGCTAGAGCAACCCACATGGGATGTGCAGGCGCTCACTCGACTGGCACAAGTGATGCAGGACGCCTCGATTTGCGGCCTGGGGCAAGCGGCTCCAAATCCTGTATTGGGGCTACTCAAGGATTTCCGCCCTGCGCTCGCCCAGCAGCAGATTATCGTCAGCGATGCCGCTGAAGGGAGTGCACCATGACCGCTTCGTTCACTATTGTCTTGGATGATCAAGAAGTCACTGCCTACCCAGGAGAAACCCTTTGGCAGGTAGCCAAGCGCGCTGGAGAGGCCATTCCCCACCTCTGTTTTAAAGATGCGCCCGGCTACCGCGCCGATGGCAACTGCCGTGCCTGTATGGTGGAAGTGGAAGGCGAGCGAGTGCTGGCTGCAAGCTGTATCCGCGAGGTCAAACCCGGCATGGTGGTGCGCAGCGCCCACTCGCCCCGTGCCATACAAGCGCGTGAAACGGTATTGGAACTGCTGATGGCCGACCAGCCCAGCCGTGCTCAAAGCCCTGACCGCTCCAGCCACTTCTGGGAAGTAGCCGACCAGTTAGCGGTCGACGAAGCGGCCGTTAAGTCGTGGCTGCCGCCACGCCGCAAAGCAGCCGTCAGCCATGCAGCGGCTATGCCTACGGTGAGCCAGCCAGATACCAGCCACCCGGCGATGCACGTCAACTTGGACGCCTGCATTACCTGCAACCTGTGCGTGCGCGCCTGCCGCGAGGTGCAGAGTAACGATGTCATCGGCATGGCGCAGCGGGGTGCTGCCGCCACCGTGGTATTTGATTTTGCCGATTCGATGGGCCAAAGCACCTGCGTGGGCTGCGGCGAGTGCGTGCAGGCGTGCCCTACCGGCGCGTTGATGCCCGCCACCGTGGTCAATACCGCAGGTCAGGGCGATTCTCAAAGCCAGCGACAGGTGGATTCCGTGTGCCCCTACTGCGGGGTGGGCTGCCAGCTGACGTACCATATTAACGACGATGCCCTGGCCTATGTGGAAGGGCGCAACGGCCCCGCTAACCAGAACCGCCTGTGCGTGAAAGGCCGGTTTGGGTTTGATTACGTGAGCCACCCGACACGCCTGACCAAGCCGCTGATACGCTTACCGGGTATTCCTAAGGCGCTCGACTCTACCTTTGACCCTGCCAATCCATTTAGCCACTTCCGTGAGGCCAACTGGGACGAAGCGCTGGAAATCGCCGCGGGCGGCCTAATGGCGATTAAACAGGCGCAAGGCCCCAAAGCGTTGGCGGGCTTTGGCAGCGCCAAATGCTCTAACGAAGAGGCGTGGCTGTTCCAGAAGTTGGTGCGTACCGGCTTTGGCAGCAATAACGTGGACCACTGCACGCGGCTTTGCCATGCCAGCTCCGTCGCGGCGCTGATGGAGTGCTTAGGCTCTGGCGCGGTGACCGCTTCGTTTATGCAGGCGCTGGAAGCAGACGTGGTTATCCTCACCGGCTGCAACCCGGCAGTGAATCACCCCGTGGCGGCGACGTTCTTCAAGCAGGCAGCCAAGCGGGGTACTGAGATCATCATTCTCGACCCTCGCGGGCAGTCGCTGGACGCTTACGCCAGCATGAGTGTGCGCTTTACACCGGGGGCAGACGTGTCGCTGTTCAACGCGCTGCTCCACGTGATCATCGAGGAAGGCCTGTATAACCAAGCCTACATCGACGCCCACACCGAAGGCTTTGAAGCGCTCAAGCAGAGCGTGGCTCAAAGCACACCGGACGCCATGAGTGCGCTGTGCGGCGTAGCCCCCGACACTATTCGTGAGGTGGCGCGCCGCTACGCCAACGCCGAGAAAGCGATGATTTTCTGGGGCATGGGTATTTCTCAGCATACCCACGGCACCGATAATGCCCGCTGTTTGATCTCGTTGGCACTGGCCTGCGGCCACACCGGTCGCCCCGGCACAGGCCTGCACCCGCTGCGCGGTCAAAATAACGTGCAGGGTGCCTCGGATGCGGGGCTGATTCCCATGGTGCTGCCGGACTACCAGCCTGTGGGCGATAGCCAGCTGCGTGCCGCGTTTGAAGAGCTATGGAACACGCCGCTGAGCGATGAGCCTGGGCTGACGGTGGTGGAAGTGATGAATGCGATTCACGCAGGCGAGGTGCGTGGTATGTACATTGTGGGTGAAAACCCAGCGATGTCCGACCCGGATCTTACCCACGCCCGCGCCGCGCTGGGTAAGCTTGAGCATTTAGTGGTGCAGGATCTGTTTATCACTGAAACTGCCCAGTTCGCCGACGTCATTCTGCCTGCCTCTGCGTGGCCCGAAAAAGACGGCACCGTGACCAACACTAACCGCCAAGTACAGCTGGGCAGGGCGGCATTACCATTGCCAGGAGACGCCAAGCCGGACTGGTGGATCATCCAAGAGATCGCTAACCGCTTTGGGCTGGGCTGGCGCTATCAGCACCCGCAAGACGTGTTTGCCGAAATGCAGCAGGGAATGCACTCGTTCAACCACATTAGCTGGGAGCGGCTAGCGCGGGAGAGCTCCGTCACGTATCCCTGCCCATCCGAGGACGCCCCTGGCCAGGACGTGGTCTTTAGCGACGCCTTTCCGCGCGCTGGCGGGCTGGCGAAATTCGCCCCCACGCGCCCGCTACCGCCGGACGAGCCGGTGGATGATGATTACCCGACGGTACTGACCACCGGCCGCCAGTTGGAGCATTGGCATACGGGCTCCATGACGCGGCGTGCTCAGGTGCTCGACGCCCTAGAGCCAGAAGCGGTCGCCAGCCTCTCACCGGGCGAGCTCAACCGTCTGGGGGTAGTACCGGGCGAGAAGCTCACCATTACCACGCGGCGAGGCACAATAACGCTGACCGCCAGAGTGGACGATAAAATCCCCGATGGGATGGTCTTCGTGCCGTTTGCCTACGCCGAGGCCGCCGCCAATCTGCTCACCAACCCGGCCCTGGACCCCTACGGCAAAATACCCGAGTTCAAGTACGCCGCCTGCCGACTGGAGCGGGCAGCAGTGTCGCAGCCCCACTAAGCGCGCGCTGCCCCTGCAAGGAGCGTCTGGGTTGGGGTATCATCTCGCCTGTGCGGTTTTATTTATGTGATGGAGTAAGCGGGGCGATGGCGCAAGCGCAGGCAGTGCAACGGGTGTTGATGCTGGATAATTACGACAGCTTCACGTTTAACATCGTCCAGTACCTTAGTGAACTGAATGCCGAGGTGGTGACCTACCGCAACGATGAGATTACCCTGGAGCAAATGCACGCCCTGGCGCCTACCCATCTGGTGATTTCGCCCGGCCCGTGTACGCCCAACGAGGCGGGCATTTCGCTAGCGGCCATCGAGCATTTTGCGGGCAAACTGCCTATTTTGGGCGTTTGCCTGGGGCATCAGGCCATCGGCCAGGTGTACGGCGGCAAAGTGGTGCGGGCACCCCAGGTGATGCACGGTAAAACCTCGGCCGTGGTACACCGTGGGCAGGGAGTGTTCAGCGGGCTGGAAAACCCGTTGGAAGTGACGCGCTATCACTCATTAGTCGTTGAGCAGGAGAGCCTGCCCGACTGCCTGGAAGTGACCGCCTGGACCGCCGAGGATGACGTAACGCCCGGGCTGATCATGGGCTTTCGTCATCGTACCCTTGATGTGGAGGGGGTACAGTTTCACCCTGAGTCGATACTCACGCGCCAGGGCCATGCGTTATTGGCCAATTTTTTACAACGCGGCTGATCGCCAAATTCATACGCTTTAGGGGCTTTCCTGCTCATGCAAATGCGAGACGCAATTAACGCGGTGATGCGCCGCGAAGACCTCTCTTTCAATGCGATGCACGCACTGATGCGCCAAATCATGACCGGCGAAGCCTCCGACGCGCAAATTGGCGGCCTGCTGGTGGGGCTGGCCATGAAAGGCGAAAGCGCTGAAGAGATTAGCGCCGCCGCCCAGGTGATGCGCGATTTAATGAAACGCGTCGAGCTACACACCGAGAACGTGGTGGATATCGTCGGCACCGGCGGCGATGGCGCGAACCTGTTTAATGTGTCCACGGCGTCTAGTTTTGTGGCCGCCGCTGGCGGTGCCCATGTGGCTAAACATGGCAATCGCAGCGTCTCCTCTTCTTCTGGCAGCGCTGATTTATTCGATATTGCCGGCATCTATCTCGACCTCAAGCCTGAACAAGTGGCGCGCTGTATTGAGCAGGTCGGCGTTGGCTTTATGTTCGCACCTAACCACCACCCCGCCATGCGCTATGCCATTGGGCCACGGCGGGAAATGGGCGTGCGTACGCTGTTCAATATTCTTGGCCCGCTCACCAACCCCGCCAGCGCGCCCAATCAAGTGTTGGGCGTGTATTCTGCGGAGCTGGTGCCGCTGATGGCCGAGGTATTGCGCAAGCTGGGTAGCCGCCATGTCATGGTGGTGCATTCTGAAGATGGACTGGATGAAATCTCTCTGGCAGCGCCCACTCTGGTGGCAGAGCTAAAAGATGGCGAGATTACCCAGTACACCATTACGCCGGAATCCCTGGGCATCGAGCGCCAAAGCCTCGCCACCCTTAAAGCATCCAGCGCGGAAGATAGCCTGCGTTTGGTGAAAGCCGCACTTAGCGGTGAAGGAGCGGCGGCAGATATGGTGGCACTCAACGCCGGGGCGGCGCTCTACTGCGCGGGCGTGGCCGATAGCTTGAAAGAGGGCGTGATGGTGGCCCAGGATGCCCAGGCCTCCAAACTACCGCTTGAGAAGCTCCGAGAGCTTTCGCACTTCACTAGTGTCTTTAAAGGGTAAAACTTCCAATGAGTGACCAGGCAACGCCGACTATTTTAACGCGCATTTTGGCCCGTAAAGGCCAGGAAGTTGCTGAGCGTCAGCAGGCGGTATCTGAGGCTGATCTGCTCGCGCTGGCGGAGAGGCAGAGCGCGCCCCGTGGCTTTATTGATGCATTGAATCAGCGTATTGCGGTAGGCGACGCAGCAGTGATCGCCGAGGTGAAAAAAGCCTCGCCCTCTAAAGGCGTGATGCGGGAAGAGTTTCACCCAGCGGATATTGCAAAAAGCTACGCCCAGGGCGGCGCAGCGTGCCTTTCCGTGCTGACTGATGCCGACTTCTTCCAGGGTCACGAGGATTACCTAATTGCCGCTCGCGATGCCTGCGACCTGCCGGTGATCCGCAAAGACTTTATCACCCACGGTTATCAGGTCACCGAAGCGCGTGCCATCGGTGCGGACTGCATCCTATTAATTGTGGCGGCGCTCAATGACGCTCAGTTGCGCGACCTGAACCAGCAGGCCAACGCATTGGGGATGGATGTGCTGGTGGAAGTTCACGATGCAGAGGAGCTAGAGCGGGCTCTGGCGCTGAACCTAAAGCTGGTGGGTATCAATAACCGCAACCTGCACACCTTTGACACCAGCCTGAATACCACCTTGGACCTGCTGCCGCGTATCCCTGAAGGCGTGACCGTGATTACCGAATCCGGCATTCACACGCGTGATGACGTAGAGCTAATGCGTGACCACGAGGTCAATGGCTTTTTGGTGGGGGAGGCGTTTATGCGCGAAGAGGACCCTGGTTTGGCCCTCAAACGGCTGTTTTTCTAAACGCCCACACGGATACTAGCAAGCCCCAGCAGGCCAGCCGCGTTAGCGGCTGGCCTGTTTGATACTGGTCAGCAGAGCTTGCAGCGGGTGGGGCAGGGTTTGCGCTGAGTAGCGCTTCACCTGACTGCGGCAGGAGTAGCCGGTGGCCAGTAGCTTACCGCTGTTCTCCTCTGCTTCGACCTGGGGCTGCCACGACTGAGCGTAGATTGTTTTGGAGGTAGCGACGTTACGGGTCTCATGGCCGTAGGTGCCGGACATGCCGCAGCAACCGGTAGCCATCAGCTCAAGCTCTAAACCAAACGCCGCAAACACCTGCTGCCACGCTTTTGGGCTGCCCGGCGCGTTGGTTTTTTCGGTGCAGTGGGAAAGCAGCTTAAAGCCTGGGTCTTTGAGCGTTAGCTGGCCGGGGGAGAGGGTGTTGACGCGGGTGGCTAGCCACTCCTGCAGCATCAGTACGTTCGGCACTTGCTCAGGGCCCAGCGCTTTGACGTACTCCTGGCGGTAGGTCAGCGTCATGGCGGGGTCGATGCCCACCATGGGCACCTCGAACTCACTAAGCGCGCGAAGGCGTTTGGCCTGCTTTTCTGCCGTGCGCTCAAATGCACCCAAAAAGCCCTGTACGTGCAGCGGCTTGCCGTTGGCGGAAAAAGGCATGACAAACACGCGCAGGTTTAGCCGCGCTAGCAGCTCTACCACATCCATCACCAGCTTGGCTTCAAAGTGGGTGGTGAAGGCGTCTTGCACAATCACGACGCTGTTGGCCCGCTGCTGCTCGGTGAGTAGCGCAAGCGATGTGGGCGTGGCTTCCGCAACGCCCCAGGCGCGCAGCTGCTTTTTCACGCTAGCGCGAGATAGCGCGGGGGAGTCGCTAATGCCGAGCCCTTTCTGCATGAGTTGCTCTACCCAGCGCTGGCCAAGGGCGGCGTTATACAGCGGAGCCATCTTGGTTAACGCGGGCAGCATAAATTCAGTGCCGCCAATCACGTAGTCGCGTAGCGGGCGCAGATAGCGGCCGTGATACACCTCTAAAAACTGTGAGCGGAACTGCGGTACGTTGACTTTGATCGGACACTGGCCCGCGCAGGACTTACACGCCAAGCAGCCCGCCATGGCGTCGTAGACTTCATGGGAGTAGTCGTGGTGCTGCTGGCGGCTAACGGTGTTCATCACCCGCTTGGGGAAGCTTTTAATAAAGCCCCAGCTGCGCTCGGCTTTCTTTTTGCGCGACTCTTCCACCACGTCGATGCCCGCTTGCGACTGCAAGCGCAGCCACTCACGAATCAAGCTGGCGCGGCCTTTAGGGGAGTGGCGGCGGTCGCGGGTGGCCTTCCACGAGGGGCACATGGGGTCGTCCACATCGTAGTTGTAGCAAGCGCCGTTGCCGTTGCAGTACACCGCTGCGTCATAGGCCTGCCAGGCCCGCTCGTCAATGGTGCGGTCGAGCTGGCCTCGCATAGGAACACCATCGACGGTGAGCAGTTCCGGGTCACTCTCCTTCGCAATCAGCGTGGTAATTTCAGAAGGTGACGCGATCTTGCCAGGGTTGAGCTGGTTGTGCGGATCGAAGGCCGCCTTGACCTGCTGCAGGCAGGGGTAAAGCTCACCGAAAAACTTCGGCCCGTACTCGGAGCGCACGCCTTTACCGTGTTCGCCCCACAGCAGCCCGCCGTACTTCTGGGTGAGCGCAGCGACTTCATCAGAAATCTCGCGAATCAACGCTTCCTGGGCGGGGTCTTTCATATCCAGCGCCGGGCGAACGTGTAGCACCCCCGCATCCACATGGCCGAACATGCCGTAGGAGAGCTTGCGTGCATCCAGCGCGGCGCGGAACTCGGTAATGAAGTCGGCCAAATGTTCCGGCGGAACGGCGGTGTCCTCCACGAACGGCAGCGGACGTTTCTCCCCCTGAACGTTACCCAGCAGGCCCACCGAGCGTTTGCGCATGGCGTAGACTTTCTGGATCTGCGAGCGGCCTTCCGCCAGGGTGTAGCCTAGCCGCTCCACGGTGGCATCCTGGCTCAGGTGCTGGGTAAACGCTTTTACACGCCCTGCGAGCTGTTCCGGGTCATCGTCGTTGAACTCGATCAGGTTGATGCCCTGAATGGGCGTGCTGCCCGCCGGGAAAAATTCCGCCACGCTGTCCCAAACGAAGTCTTCCATCGCTAGTTGCAGCACGGTGTCGTCCACGGTTTCAATGGACGTTGGCTTCGCGCTGCTGGCCATCAACGCTTTGGCATCCCGCAAGGCATCCATAAAGCTCGGGTAGCGCACGTTGACCAGCGTGGAGTGCTTGGGGATCGGCAAGACGTTGAGCACGGCTTCGTTTAAAAAGCCCAGGGAGCCTTCCGAACCGCACAGCAGGCTATTCAGGTTGAGCTGGCCCTCTTCGCGCAGATGCGCCAAGTCGTAGCCGGTCAAACAGCGGTTGAGCGGTGGGAATTTTGCCTCAATCAGTTCGCGCTGTTGGTCGATAATCGTCGCGGCGGTGCGGTGTACCTTGCCCAACACGCCTTCCTGGGCCAGCGCCTGCTGCTCCTCTTCTGCGCTAAGTGGGCGGCTATGCAAGTGCTGGCCGCCGAGAAGGACGGTATCCAGCTCTAACACGTGGTGGCGAGTTTTGCCGTACTGGCAGCTCCCCTGGCCGCTGGCATCGGTAGAGATCATACCGCCAATGGTGGCGCGATTCGATGTCGATAGTTCGGGGGCGAAAAACAGCCCGTGGGGCTTCAGCGCGGCGTTGAGCTGGTCTTTGACCACGCCTGCCTGTACCCGCACCCGGCGGGCTTCCACGTCAATCTCAATGATTTGGTTCATATGGCGGGAGACATCCACCACGATGCCATCGGTCAGCGACTGGCCGTTGGTGCCGGTGCCGCCGCCCCTTGGGGTCAGGACGATATCCCGGTGGGGCAGCTCGGAGGCGAGCTTGGCAAGGCGCTCTAAGTCTTCGGCGTGTTTCGGAAACACCGCCGCCTGGGGAAGGCGCTGGTAAATCGAGTTATCCGTCGCCAGCACAGTGCGGTTGGCGTAATCCGGTGCTATTTCACCTTCGAACCCGCGCGCGCGGAGGTCTTCGATAAAACGCACGTAGTGGCTGCCAATTCGTTCGAAAGGGGCCGTGCGAGAATCCAAGGATGCAATCATAGGAGGTTGAGCCGTCACTGCTGGAAGCGGATAGGGGATAGCGCTACTTTACCGCAGCTACTGCGGCGGTGCATCTTGATGGGGCATCTCAGTGGCTGTCTAACGCCTCTTTGACGAGCGTTGCACAGGCGTCGTTCATGGGCAGTGTCAGGGCCAGCGCATGCGCTTGCGGCGACATCTTGCCCCAGGTCTTTTGCACAATGCGCACCATGTGCTCGTGCTCCACCTTGCGGGAGAAATCGGCGAAGTAGTTTTCCAAGAACACTAGGCAGGCGCAGTCCTCTAGGGCTTGAACATCGCTATCTCGGCCCAAGCCTTGCTTGCGAATCATGCTGGCGACGCGTTTGGCCTCCTCTTGGGAATAGCCCGCCTCTTCCATGATCGCTGCCGTGGTATCGCCTGCCTGGGCACTTTGGTCCCGCCGCCAAGTTAAGTAGCCAATACGACCTTCTGGGTAATCGCTTCGCGGCAGCTGCCAGCGCTGCAGATGCTGGGCGCGCACGGCAATGCGCAACAGTTCGCTCGGCGTCTCCTGCAGTCGCTCTAGCCACTGGCTCATACGCTGGGCATAGATAAGTTCTTGTGGCTGAGAAGTGCCATCTGCGAGAGTGGTTGGCCGTGGGTCTTGAGCATGGAGCGCATCAATAGCGGCAAGGGTGTGTTCAAAGGCAGAAGACATATCGGCTCGCTTGGTTCAGTGGTCAGAGTGACATCCTAGCAGCTTGTAGTTCGGTATAAAAAAGCGCCCGCTACCAAGGGCAGCGAGCGCGAGGGATAGCCTAATCGATTATTAAGAGCGGCTGGTGTTGTAGATTTCTTCGTTGAGTTCGCCTTCGCTTTTACCTACCAGCGTGGTGACCATCAGATCGCCTGCGACGTTAACACTGGTACGCGCCATATCCAGAATGCGGTCAATACCCGCAACCACGGCAATAGCTTCAAGGGGTAGGCCAATTTGTGCCATCACGATGGAGAGCATAATCAGGCCTGCACCAGGAACGCCTGCAGTACCAATCGAGGCCAGCGTGCCGGTGGCTACGATCATGCCGTAATCCATCATGCTCAAATCAGTGCCGGTCATCTGAGCAATAAATAGCACCACCACGCCTTGATACAGTGCGGTGCCATCCATATTGATGGTGGCGCCTACGGGCAGTACAAAGCCGGACACCCCTTCCGATACGCCCAGGTTTTTCTGTGCGCAGCGAATTGAGACGGGCAGGGTGCCTGCTGAGGAAGCAGAAGAAAACGCCACCACGATGGCATCCAGGCTGCCTTTTAAGTAGCGCACCGGGTTCAAACGTCCCATCAGAGAAATAAAGCCAGAGTAGATAACAAGCACATGTAAAATGCTGGCGAGATAGACCACGCCGATCAGTTTGGCGAGTGGGAGCAAAATTTCTAAGCCATACTGGCCCGATACATGGGCAATCAAACCAAACACCCCGAATGGCGCAAACGCCATCACGAGGCCAGTGAGTTTATACATGGCTTCCGCGAAGCTATCGAAGACCTTCATCACCGGCTCGCCTTTTTCACCGATAAGCGTTAGCGAGATGCCCAAGCCAATGGCAAACACAATGATCTGCATAATGTTGCCATTAGCCAGGGCATCAATCGGATTGCGCGGCACGAGATTAATGAGAATCGACATTAGCGATGGTGCTTCGTTAGCCGAGACTTCAGCGTCGAAACTTAGCCCGACACCCACCCCAGGCTGCAGCAGGGTAGAGAGCACAAGGCCAATGCTGATGGCAAAGGCAGTGGTCACCAAGTAAAGGATAATGGTGCGAGCCCCAATACGGCCCATCTTCTGTGGATCGCGCATGGAGGTAATACCCACCACCAGCGTCGAAAAGACCAGCGGCACAATCAGCATCATAATGGCGTTGATGAAGATGTCGCCCAGTGGCTTAAATACACTCGCTGTTTCGCCGAGCAGTGCGCCTGCCAACACCCCGAGCGCCAAACCTGCCAGGATTTTCTGCCATAGAGCGATACGTCGCCACCAACCAAATTTTTCTTGCGTTGCGGTCTCCTGCATAAACTTTCTCCTTTTCTATAACCCGTTGTTAGTGATTCTTGCTTTAAAGCGGCGGGCACTCTATCACTTTTGGCTAAGTAAGGGGGGAGGTATATGCGGAAGGGGCATGGTGTATGCCCGCCAACGACTAAGTTCAGCATGGTGGCGCGCTGCCATAGCCCCAACTCGCGCTTTTGCCTACAATAGGCCCCTTTGCCACGGCCTTTGATTGCCGTGTTTCACTGAATTCTGGCCAAGGGATAACTCATGCTCGATCCGAAACTGCTGCGCGGCGATCTTGATGCAACTGCGCAACAACTGGCCCGCCGGGGCTTCGAACTCGATAAAGCGGCACTGCAGGCGCTGGAGTCGCGCCGTCGTGAGTTGCAAACCCAGACCGAGCAGTTGCAGAACGAGCGGAATACGCGCTCCAAATCGATTGGTAAGGCCAAGGCCAATGGCGAAGATATTCAGCCGCTGCTGGATGAGGTGAGCGACTTAGGTGAGCGTTTGGATGCTGCCAAGCGCGAGCTGGCCGAGGTGCAGGCTGAGTGGGATGATGCAATTAGCGGTATTCCCAACCTGCCCCATGAGAGCGTGCCGGAAGGCAAGAGCGAAGACGATAACGTGGAGCTGCACCGCTGGGGCACGCCGCGTGAGTTCGACTTTGAGGTGCTAGACCATGTGGATTTGGGTAAGAAATCCGGCTATCTCGATTTTGAACTGGCGGCCAAGCTAACCGGCGCGCGCTTTGCAGTGATGCGCGGGCCCATCGCTCGCCTGCATCGCGCGCTGGCGCAGTTTATGCTGGATATGCAAACCCAGCAGCACGGCTATGAAGAGTGCTATGTGCCTTATATGGTGAATCGCGATTCGCTGATGGGCACGGGCCAACTGCCCAAGTTCGGCGAGGATCTTTTCAAGCTTGACGATGAGCGTGAGTATCATCTGATTCCCACCTCAGAAGTCCCGCTGACGAATTTTGTGCGCGATGAGATTGTAGAATTAGCGGCGCTGCCGATGAAGCTGACCGCCCACACGCCGTGTTTCCGCTCGGAAGCGGGCTCCCATGGGCGCGATACCCGTGGCATGATTCGTCAACACCAGTTCGATAAAGTCGAAATGGTGCAAATTGTAGAGCCGGAGAAGAGCTACGACGCGTTGGAAGAGATGCGCGGCCATGCAGAAGCCATTCTGCAGGCGCTTGAGTTGCCGTATCGGGTGGTGACGCTGTGTACGGGTGACATGGGTTTTGGCGCGGCAAAAACCTACGACTTGGAAGTGTGGCTACCGAGCCAAAACACCTACCGGGAAATCTCTTCTGTGTCTAACTGCGAAGATTTCCAGGCGCGTCGGATGCAAGCCCGTTACCGCCACCCTGATTCCAAAAAGCCTCAGCTACTGCATACGCTCAATGGTTCGGGTTTAGCAGTAGGGCGTTGCCTGCTGGCGGTGCTCGAAAACCACCAGCAGGCGGATGGGTCGATTACTGTTCCGGCTCCCCTGCAGCCCTATCTGGGCGGCCTCGACCGTCTTGCCCTCTAAGCGCCCACTCGACGTTCACCCCGGCATCGATGCGAATGGTGCCGGGGCGGTAGTCGCTGGCTGAACCGCTGCCCATGGCGTCACTTTCGGCGCGCATGGCCATCATGCGGGGTTGAAAAACCGGCGCTTGGGTCTCTTCAATGTGTTGAACAGGGCCAAGCGTGACATCTAGCGTGCTCGCCATAAGGTCGGCTTTATGGCGGGCTTTTTCTAACGCTTTTGTCAGTGCTTCGTCGGTGGCGGCGTCGCGATCCTGCAGGTCAAACTGCACACCATCTAACGCATTTACACCAGCGTCAATCAAAGCGTCCAGCACATCGCCTAATTGGTCTATATTAGTTAGCTCAACGCTGAAGGGGCGTTCTAAGCGGGTGCGCATCAGCGTCTCTTGTTCGCCGTTGTCGTTGCGCGGGCCTGCGACATGCTCAGGATACACGTTCAGGGAGCCTGCATTGATGGCGCGTTGCTCAATGCCGATCTCTTCCATGGCGGCAATCAGCTCGCTGGCACGCTGCTCAAGCCGCTCGCGGGCGCTGCCCAGGGCTTCGCTATCGGTGTCTTCTAAGGTTGAAACCGCTGGGGTGTTTTCCCACAAACGTGCAGAGAGCGTGGCTTTATCGGGTTCAACTTCCACCCATGACTGCGCCTGAACGTGAAGGCTTGGCGGAGCAGGCGGCGCGGCGTAAGCCATAGGGGTAGTCAATAGGGCAAACAAAGCGCTACCCACGATGCCGTAGCGGAGGCGTTTAAAGTGTTGCATTGCTGTATTCATAGGTCACTTCCTTGCTAAGAGAGCCAATGAGCAGAGTAGGCTAACTAATATTGTGTATCGCTGTTTGGAAGGAAAGGTTGCCATAAAGTTCGCTGGCAAAGAGTAGACGGAAAACAGTTGCTTTTTGTGGATGACGCTTCGAATTCAAGTTCATTTTAACCTTTTCACTTACTATCCTAGCCTGTTCCTACTTTGTCATGGACGCCTCGCGCCCATGAATTGTGGCTATTTACCCCTTCGGGAGAAAGTCGATGAAGGCAAGCAAGCACTCGCCCAGAGCGTTGTTGTGTTCAGTACTATTGTCCATTCCTCTGTTCGGTCAAGCGGAGACTGTGAATTGGACAAATTGGCTCACTGGCCAGATAAGCAAACATCCGGATGTTATGGCGGCGACAGAGCAGGCGGCAGCCCGGAATCAGGATGCTGAGGCAAGCGAACAACCGCTGTATAACCCGGAGCTGTCTGTTGGAGCAGACAGAACGGGCAGTGACAACAACTTTGTGGCAGGGCTATCACAAACGATCGATTGGTCTGATCAACAGGGTGCGCTAAAGGACAAGGCAAAGCTGATCAGGCTTTCCGCTGAAGCTGATTTGAACGAGGCGGTTTTGGCACAAACGTCCGAGTCGCTGTTTGCGCTTGTCGAGTGGCGCGCGGCGACGCGTGCCGAAGAAATTGCGGAATCCCAGCAACACCGTCTGAATGCCTTGCTGGAGCAGGTTGAGCAACGCCAGCAGGCGGGCGACCTGGGGAGTACCGATGCAGAGTTGCTTTTTTTAAGCCTTTCTCAGCAGCTCAGTGAACTCGCCCAGGCAAAGGCCGCAGTTGATCGAGCAGAAACTCAAGTTAGAGAACGTCTGCCGGACTGGAGGCCTCAGGATGGGGGAATCCCCGGGCACATTTGGCCGGCTCTTGCTTCCAGGGTCGATAACGACAATTTGCTGGATCATCCGTCAATTGCTGCTGCCCGCGCGAGGTGGCAGGTGCTGCGGAGCGAAGCCGAGGTGGTCAGTCGCAGAGCGGCGGCATCTCCCACGGTCGGGCTGAGCGGAGGGCGTGATGGCGGTGAGAACCTGGTTGGCCTGACATTCTCGATCCCTCTGAACGTCCGTAATAACTACAGCGCTGAAATCCGGGCCGCGAATCGACGGGCTCTGGAGGCCGAAGCGCGGTTTCAGGCGCTCTACCGGAAACAACAATATGACCTGGCAGGCGCTCGCGCTTCCTGGAAGCGATACGACACCCAACTCAGCCGATGGACAGAACTCTCCCAGGGGCGTGTACAGCGAAGTGCTGATTTGCTTGAGAAGCAGTGGCAGGTCGGCGACCTCTCCACCTCTGAGTATCTCCAGGCGCTGGGCCAGCGCGCGGAGAGCCTGAAAACCGGTATTGAACTGGAAAAGCAGGCGCAGTTGGGTCTGATTGAGCTCTTGAGCCAGTCTGGCGAACTGATCACCCTCTTCCAATACTAGTCTGGAAACTGGATATTCATTATGAAAAAAACTCTGATTTCTGTATTCGCATTGACGTTGCTTACAGCCCCACTTTCTTTTGTACAGGCAGAGGAAGATGCTCATCAGGAAGCCGGTCATGATCATGCTGCCAGTGGCGACGATCATCAGGAAGTCACCGGTGAGGAGGGCGAGTATAAGGAAGATCATGGTGAAGAAGGTGAGCATGAGGAGGAAGGTGAGCATGAGGAGGAAGGTGATCATGAAGAGGAAAGGGGGCACGGCCACGAAGACGAGAACGGTGGCCATGAAGAAGCGGCCACCGCAAGCATCAATGCCAAACAGAAAGAGCTCGCCGGCATTGAAGTAGCAACCCTTGAGAGCAAGCGCGTTGACTATGAAATCTACGCTCCCGGTGAGCTGCTGACCAACGGCTATACCAGCTATCACGTGTCCCCCCGGGTTGCCTCAGTGGTGCTGCGGCGTCACGTGGAACTGGGTGAGCACGTAACCAAGGGCCAGCCGCTGGTAACCCTGTTCAGTGAGACGGTGGCACAGGCGCAGGCGGATTACAGGAAAGCTTTTCCTGAATGGAAGCGAATCAGCGGGCTGGGTCGTTCCGTGGTTGGCGATCAGCGGTTCAATACAGCGAAAGCCAACATTGAAGCAGCAAGGGCGACTCTGCTTGCTTACGGGCTGAACGATGATGACATTGGTGCGTTGAAGGCCAGCGGGGTGGATAGTCTCGGTGAATACATGCTCAGGGCTCGCGTGGATGGTGCAGTACTGACCGATGAGTTTGAGCAAGGACAAAGAGTTGAGGCTGGCCAGCCGCTGGTGACTCTTGCTGATGAGAGTGAGCTTTGGGTAGAAGCCCATCTGCCAGCAAGCTCCGACATTGTTCTAGAGAAGGGCGCGGAAGCCGAAGTCAGGGCAGCGGGTCGTGTGGGCGTGGCAACGGTGTCCCAGGAAGCCCACACCATTGATCCTGTGACCCGCACGCGGATTGTCAGGCTTGAGCTGGACAATCCTGAAGATCGTTTTCATCCAGGAATGTTCGCAGATGTGTATTTTCGTTTTAAGACCAGCGAGCCGGTGCTTGCCGTGCCGGAGACTGCATTGATGCGTGGCGCGGACGGCGACTGGACGGTCTATGTGGAAGAGGCCGAAGGCGAGTATGAACCCGTGGAAGTGGAACTGGGCCGCTCAATTGGCGGGCTCCGTGAGGTTTCCGGCCTGGCTGCGGGCCAACGAGTCGTTTTGCGGGGCGCATTTTTTGTGGCCTCTGAGATTGCCAAAGGCGGCTTTGATCCGCACAACCACTGATTCCGGGAGCCATTATGTTCAACCGAGTAGTCGACTTGGCGGTTCAGAACCGCCTGTTGGTTCTTATTGCGCTTGCAGTGCTTATCGCCACGGCCGCGTTTCAGATACCAAAACTGAATCTTGATGCTTTCCCCGACGTTACAAACGTCCAGGTCGCTGTTAATACAGAGGCGCCCGGACTTGCGGCTGAGGAAGTCGAGCAGCTGATCACCTATCCCATTGAAGCGGTGATGTATGCGTTGCCGGATGTTGAGGAGGTTCGGTCCATCTCCAAAACCGGGTTGTCTGGTGTCACCGTGGTCTTTAAAGAGGGCACGGATATCTATTTCGCGCGCCAACTGGTTTTCGAGCGGTTGCAGGCCGCGCGGGAGCTGATTCCGGACGGGGTCGGGGTGCCTGAAATGGGGCCGAATACGTCCGGTCTTGGCCAGGTCTACCAGTACTTGCTGATAGCGGACCCGGATTCGGGGTACGACGCAATGGAATTGCGCAGCTTGCACGACTGGCTGGTCAAACTGTTGCTGATACCGGCTGAAGGGGTTACGGAAATCCTGTCGTTTGGCGGAGAGGTCCGCCAGTACCAGGTTAACCTGAACCCGGCGCGAATGCTGTCCTATGACTTATCACAGAACGATGTCATGGAAGCCCTGGAGAACAACAACTCCAATGTTGGGGGCTGGTATATGGGCCGCGGGCAGGAGCAGTTGGTTATTCGCGGTATGGGCTGGCTGGGTAATGGCGAGCAGGGGCTCGAGCAGATCCGTCAGGTGCCCGTTAAAACCAGTGATGGCATTACAGTGACAGTGAACGATGTCGCCGAGGTAGCGCTGGGCACTGAAATTCGCCAGGGTGCGGTAACCATGACCCGGAAGGATGAAGCCGGTCAGGTTGAACAACTGGGTGAAGTGGTTTCTGGCATTGTACTCAAACGAATGGGGGCCAACACAAAAGCCACCATCGACGGCATCGAGGCCCGCATTGATCGCATAAATCAGGCGCTTCCGAGTGGGGTTCGTTTTGAGCCCTATTACAACCAGGCGGATCTGGTGACCAAGGCCGTAGAGACGGTGACCAATGCGCTTCTGTTGGCTTTTGTGTTTATTGCGATCGTGCTTGCCCTGTTCCTGATGAATCTGCGGGCAACAACGCTGGTGCTGCTTTCAATACCGATTTCCATCGGGATTGCCCTGATGATCATGGCCTGGTTCGGTCTCTCGGCCAACCTGATGTCTCTGGGCGGTATTGCTGTGGCAATTGGCATGCTGGTGGATGGCTCTGTTGTTATGGTTGAGAACATTTTCAAGCATCTGACCCATCCCGATGCTGAGCATGACGCCCACCGGAATGAGTTGGCTGAAGGCGACCCCGATCCGCTGGATGCATCGCACGATGATCGTGGCATTGCACTTCGACTGCAGGAAGCGGGCCGGGAAGTGGCGCGGCCGATCTTTTTCGCGACGGCGATTATCCTGGTCGTTTTCATGCCTCTGTTCAGCTTTGAAGGTGTGGAAGCCAAGCTGTTCCAGCCAATGGCGATCAGCATCATGCTGGCCATTGTGTCCGCTGTGATCGTCGCTCTGGTGGTTGTACCCGCGCTGGCGTCATACATGTTCCGTAAGGGTATCCGGGAGCGGGAAAGCTTCATTCTAAAACCCCTGGAAAAGCTCTATCGCATGGGGCTTGCCTGGTCACTGAAGCATAGCCGCGTGGTTGTTGGCGCGGCGGCTGTTCTTGTTGTGCTGGCGGCGCTGGTTGTGCCACGACTCGGCACGGAGTTCGTTCCTGAACTGGAAGAGGGAACGATTAACCTCCGGGTGACCCTGGCCCCTTCATCAAGCCTTGATACGGCGCTTGAAGTGGCGCCAAAACTGGAAGCCATGCTGATGGAATTTCCAGAAGTGACCTACGCCCTGTCCCGGGCGGGCCGACCGGAAATAGGCGGGGATCCGGAGCCCGTTAACAATATAGAGATCTATATTGGCTTAAAACCAACTTCGGAGTGGACCAGCGCCAGTAATCGCTATGAATTGCAGGCCCTGTTTGAGGCGAAGCTCGAACAGCACCCGGGGCTACTGTTTAACTTTTCTCAGCCTATCGCGACCCGGGTTGATGAATTGTTGTCAGGTGTTCGTGCGCAGTTGGCCATCAAACTCTTTGGCCCGGATCTCGATGTATTGGCGGAGAAAGGCCAGCAGATCGAAGCGGCGGTCCGAACAGTTCAGGGAACCCGGGACGTGGCCATGGAGCAGATTGCCGGTGAAGCGCAGTTGGTGGTTCAGCCAGACCGTCAGGCAATTTCCCGGTACGGACTCGCCGTGTCTGATGTGATGAGTGTCGTCCGGGACGGACTGGGTGGTGCCGCCGCGGGCCAGATCATCAACGGAAATGAGCGGTACGATATCTATGTGCGCCTGGCCAAACGTTTCCGGGAAGACCGGGATGCCATTGCTGATCTCAGGTTGCAGGCGCCTTCCGGAGCCTGGGTGAGACTCGGTGATGTGGCCGATGTGTCTATTGAGTCCGGCCCGCCCCAGGTGCGCCGCGACGACGTTCAGCGCCGTGTGGTCATTCAGTCCAATGTGCAGGGTCGTGACATGGGCAGTGTGGTTGCCGATATTCAGGATACCATCGCGTCAGAAGTGAACCTTCCCCCCGGCTATTCGGTGGATATTGGTGGTCAGTTCGAAAACCAGCAGCGAGCTCAGAAACGATTGACCATTGTGGTACCTGTATCTCTGGGCCTGATCGCGCTGTTGCTGTACTTTGCTTTCAGTTCGGTCGGTCAGGCACTGTTAATTCTGGTCAACGTGCCGCTTGCTGTCATTGGTGGCGTCTTTTCACTCTGGATCTCCGGCCAGTATCTCTCAGTGCCCAGTTCCGTTGGATTTATCACTTTGTTTGGTGTGGCGGTGCTCAACGGGGTCGTTATGGTCGAAAGCATCAATCAGCGAATACAGGATGGGTTGAACGTGGATACCGCGGTGTTTGAAGGTGCCGTCTCCCGTTTACGTCCTGTCTTGATGACAGCAATAACCTCGGCGCTCGGCTTGATACCGATGCTGTTGTCGACGGGCGTGGGAGCGGAAATCCAGAAGCCACTGGCCAGCGTGATTGTTGGTGGTCTCGTGACTGCAACTTTCCTGACACTCTTTGTTTTGCCGGTTCTGTTCGGTCGCTTTTCAAGAGCCAAGGTGAGTGATATCCAACGGTAAAAAATGGGAGAAGCCGCGCTGCGTCATCGACGGTTGCCTTTCTGGAGGTTTTCTAATCCGGAAGTGGCAGTAGAATGACAATGCTGGCTCCTCCGTTTTTTGAGGTACCCATGTTCATCTGTCCGAGGTTGTCTTCGACAATCTCGGACACGATGGACAATCCGAGCCCAAAACCGGCGACCGTTTCATCCAGCCTGGTACCCCTGTTCATGACAGTGGCTGCCGCCTCGGGAGAAATTCCGGGGCCATCGTCCGCTACTTCTATGGAGAGTCCTGATGACGTGCGGACGATTGTAACGTCGACGGTTGTCTGGCACCACTTCCCGCCATTTTCGAGTAAATTGCCAAGTAGCTCTGAAAGATCCTGCCGTTCCATTGGCCAGTTGAAGTTTTCAGGTAAGGTGGTGTGGAGGCGGAAAACCGTGTCAGGGAAGATTTTTTCCATAACGGTGATGACACTTGCCGTGATTTCAACCGGCATGCACGTCCGTCCCATCTGTCTGCCTGATATGTCTGCTTTGCTCATCCGGTATTTCAGGGATTTGTCAAGCTCCCGCAAGTTAGAGGCCATAAACACAACATCCTCCCGGGACGGAGGCAAGGTATCGATATCCGACAAAATGGCAAGATTGGCAGAAATAGAGGTTTTGACCAGGTGAGAGAGATCGGAATTCAGGCGGCGGTGGCGGTCCAGCCGCCGGTTTGACAGCTCGAGCAAATCATTGAGCTGCCGGATCAGCGGACGAAACTCTTCCGGCACGTGAGGGTTCAGACGACTTTGTTTCCCGGATTGGAGCCGTCTCAGGTCCTCTTTTATCCTACTGATGGGCTTTAACGTCAGATGTGTGGTGGTTCCAATCAGTGCCAGCAGTATCGCCAGAAGAACGGCCGAGGCACCGAGCAATGTCAGGTGGGCCTTCAGCGGTCGTTCAGAGAGCGCCCCCTCGGTTTCAAGAACGGTGATTGAGGCCAGCTTTCCAGTAGCAGTGAACGTACGTCTAAGCCCAAAAAGCGTGTTCGCGCCCTGCGCTATGTGAATAAAACCCTCGGGCTTATCCACAACGCCCTGCATTTGGCTCAGGTCAAAGTTGTTGCTCGTCAGGACGCTCCCGCCTGCCGTTTCGATGATGATGGCATGCCCCAGAAGCATTTCAAACTGATGGATCATGTTCCTGAGGTCGTCAGTTGTCGGGGACTCGGCTTCAATGATTGCCTGAAAGTTTTCCAGCTCTTTACTCAGGTGTTGTTTCCTGGACTCGTCCGATAGTTGTTTTATCACGTAGGCATGTGAAAAGAATATCAGGGTGAAATAGACGAGGCTGAAAACAGCCCCATACTGAATGGCTGTTCTTCGGATACTCTTTGGAGCTGGCATATGTTGACCTGGTTCGTTCGGGCGTTCAGCCAGTAGGATCTTTTTCGAAGAAGTAGCCCTGGCCACGCAAAGTCTTGATTTTATTGCCCCCTATTATTTTTCTGAGCCTGGCTATATAGACCTGAACAACATTTCTGGTGGGGCATCTTTCTATGTTGTAGAGGGTTTCAACCAGTTCGTCCTGGGAAAATACCCTGTCTGGTGAACGGAGGAAACACTGTAAAAGGCGGAATTCCGTAGCTGTCAGTCTGAACTCTTTCTGGTCGGGCGTGGTAAGCGTTCGGTAGGTGGCGTTGAGACTGAATCCGTCAACACTGATCTGGTCTGTCGTTCTGCCGTCCTTTCTTCGGATAATCGCACTGAGCCGGGCTTTCAGTTCATCAAACTCAAACGGTTTGGGAAGGTAATCATCAGCTCCCGCATTCAACCCTTCTACTCTCTCAGTCCAGTTGGAGCGTGCGGTCAGAATAAGGATGGCCTCTTTTTTCCCGTTTTTTCTCCATCTTTGCATTAAAGAAAGTCCATTTTCATCGGGCAGTCCGATATCGAGAATAACGGCCTGGTAGGAGCTTGTTTCAATCAACGAGTCCGCTTCTTTGCCGGTTTTGGCGATATCGACTGTGTAGTGCGCCTGCGCAAGCCAGTCCGATATTCTTTTGGCAAGTACCGCATTGTCCTCAACAATCAGAATTTTCATTTGTAAGCGCCGTTTTTCGTGGTGGGAAAGTTTCGCTCGTCCTCTGTTGATTGTAACAGTAACGAAGGAATCAGGATCAGAAAAGCCGGTTGTTAGCGTTGTCCAGATTGGCTCTTCCGAGGTTGGCGACGCTGCGGTCCAGATCATCAATGGCGCGACGTTCTCAGGCGAAGTGGCGCCTGAGTGTGAAAAAAGGATTATCGGAGTGATCCAAAAATCCGGCTCCCGATGAGTGGAAGCCGGATTTTCAGCAATCTCCGTTCACTCATCAGAAATTAACGCTGATCCCCAGTGAAGCGGTGCGCGGCAGGTTCGCCATGGCGCCATCGGGCCAACGTGAGACAATTTGCTGCTCATCGAACAGGTTGTCCACTTTCAGGAAGACATCGGCACTGGCGGTCAGCGCGTAACGGCTGATGAAGTCGACCAGGAACAGGGATTCGGTCTCGTCCAGTTTCGTCGCGGTGTTGTTGCATCCTGCGCTGACACACATCTCATCGACGTAGGTGGCCACAAGGTAGTTGTCCCAGCCACTCGGGTGCTCCATGCCGACCCGCAGGCTCATCTGGTTTTCCGGAACGTCTTTGAGTTGCTCGCCTTTTTTCAGGCCAGAGGCAGCATTGTCCTTGCTGATTTCCGCCTGGGTAAAGGTGTAGGTAAGGCTGACCGGAAGGTAGAACTCGCCCGCCTCGGTGCCGGTCTGGAGCTGGAATTCCGCACCGGCAATTTCAGCCTCGCCGGCTACGAAACTGCCAGAAGTGGCGCCATTGCTGCACGGCGAGCCCACTGAACAGTTTTCAGCCTTGTTGGAGAAGTCGCTGTAGAAGCCGATCACTTCCGCGAAGAACGCATTGCCAAAGTAGCGGACGCCGGCTTCCCAGTTCTTGCTGGTTTCCGGATCTTCGTTTGCCCTGGCACCACCTCCGAGAGGGGAGAAACCCCGGTGCACGCCACCCAGAACCTGCCAGCTTTGGGACAGGTCATAGGTAAAGGAAGCGCCAGGCAGGAGTTCGGCGCTGTCATTGGCGCGGGTGCTGTCGACGGTCGTGCGACCGGGATCCGCGTATTGGGTGCGGCTGGTCTGTACATCCTCGTAGCGCAGAGCGAGGTTGATATTGAGCTTGTCCGTCGCCTGCCACTTGTCGAGTGCCCAGAAGCTCAGGGCTTCGCCGGTCTCAAAGCGGTTGTTGCTGCCCGTTGGGGCCACGCTGTTCTGGAACACCAGGGAGCCATTGACCTGGTCGTACACATCCACCGGCTGGAAGCGATCCATTTCATCTTCGTGGATGCGGGCGCCGAAGTCGAATTCGTGGTTGCCAATGTTTACATCGAAGTTTGTCTGCACGCCCTGGGACAGGTAGTCCCTGGCGTTGTTTTTGTATTCCAGACCGCTGGCGTCAATTGTGCCGTCCAGAATACCCTGGGCATTGGCGTCGCCGCGGTTGGCCTGGTCGATGATGTTTCCGGCGCCACTGAGCTTGTACCAATTGCGTTTGAAGTCGTTGCGGTAGAGAGTCGTGGTGCTGCTTACATTGTCGCTCCACTCGAACTGATGAGTCAGGCTGACACCGGAGTGAGTATTATCCATCTGGTCGGGACTGGAAAGCCCGTAGCGCCGGTTGGGGTCCTGGTTGAAGTCCGCATCCGTCAGTCCGACATAGGTCGAGTTGGAGGTTTCCTCGGAATACTGCAGCTTGGCGGTTACGCTCTGGCGATCTCCCTGCCAGCGTAGCTTGCCGACATAATCACTGATGTCGAAGCCACTGTTGCGGTTGCTTCGGTCAATGTCCTTGAAGCCTTGCGCTGAGCGCTGGACCGTTTCAACCAGATAGCCCCAGTCACCGTTCGTGTCGCCATAGGTTGCATGAACGTCGGTGGAGCCGCGCTCGTTGGTGACGGCTTCGACGTAGCCCTTCTGCTCGTCGGGAATGGGTGTGGAAATCAGGTTGATCACGCCGCCGGTGGTTTGCGGACCATAGCGCAGCAGCGGGGCACCCTTGAGTACTTCCAGCGAGGACATGCGCTTGAACGTCGGGAAATAATAGGCGGCCGGGTTAGAATAGGGGGCCGGCGCGATCAGAATGCCATCTTCCATCAGGGTAACATTGCTGCTTCGCTCGGCCGTGGCACCGCGAATGCCAATGTTAGGGCGCAGGCCCAGACCCTCCTCTTCCCGTACATACACGCCCGGGACGGTTTTCAGTACCTGGTTGATGTCGGCCTCAACCTCGGTTTTCAACTGTTGATCGCCAACAACGTAGCCTGACCCCGGCAAGGTCTGGGCGGCAGACGCATCGCCAATGATTTCCATGGGTTCAAGCATCTGGGGCTGATCATCGCCGACTGCCCAACTGGCGCCCGGGGCAAGGCTGACAGCCACGGCCAGTGATAAGCGGGAAGGTTTAAACATGTGTTTCTCCGCAATTATTCGTATTTGAAATTCTAAATAGAAACGCGTTCCATTTGCGGATACGAATTTAAGGACTTCTCATAATCAAGTCAATAACCAATGTTAATGATAATGAGAGAGTGTCACCAGGCTGAAAAGGTTGAATTTCTCTCAAACGGGCAATTCGGAGGTCGGAGCGGGTTGGGCGGAGGGTGAGGGTATCAGCTGGCCCGCAATCCGGGGCCAGCTTTTCTGAAGGCCAAACAAGCCGCCGGTGGTCTGCTCGCAATGTCGGTGATCATGGTAACCCGGTTCGATCCCTTACTCCGTCCACAATCTTGCCCGGAAAGAGCTTTGCCGCCAGAGCAGCGCAACCCAGAGCGCATGGAGTAGCGCCAATACCCATTCAAAGGCATTGTCTAGTTGACTGTACAAGGCAGGTACTGCGGCAGTGAGGATAACGGAGAGAATTCCCACCGCCAGTAACGCCCTGTACGGCTGATACTGGTGCAACTGTCCCAGTAGGGTATGCACCAGGATATGTAGCCTTCGAAGACAGCAATGACAAACGTATCATGAATGGTGAGCAGCAGGCTTAACGCCGCTGCTAATGCTAACCACCACAAAGGAATGCTGCGGCGCCGGATTGCCCTATTCATCCCGCCCCCGACAACTCAGACCTCCCCCAACTGTCAACAACAGTGAACATTGACCGCATTGGGGGCGCGGCGCTTTACGGGCTTTTAGTACTGTTGCTGACACAATATTAAATGCAACCGCCGCTATCAGCCATGAATTATTACAGGTCCGCAGTCTTGTGTCGTTTAACTCATGCAATACACGCCCATCAATCTCTAATGCGTATAATAATGATTTATATTTAATTTACCTCAAAGGATTTGCACATGACGTCAATACTCGTCCGCGACCTCTGGCCCTGTCAATCACCCTGCTTTTGATGGCCGGATGCAGCGGCAATCAGGACGCTGCCAACGCACAACACAGCAGAGAGCCAACGGCAGATAAGGCACCCGCATCCACGCCGACCAAAACTGACGTTGTTAGCCATTATGCAGATCTGGCGCACGCCACGTTCCAGGATGCGGTGACAACGGCCGAGGTTCTTGGCGAGGTAGTGGACGCAAGATTGTGGCCAGTTTGCTAATGGCGGCGACCCCGAAGTCAGCGACAAAGTGGCAGGCTTTATCACCTTCTACGCCAGCAGCCTTGCAGTTCCCGCCCGTCGCGCCATGGAAAACCCGGAAGTGCAGCAAGGCGCCAGACTCGTTAGCAACACGGGGTGTGCCGCCTGCCACACACCAAAGCACGACCGGTCTGGTCGCTGACCGGCCAGACCTCAGCGACCAGACGATCTGGCCCAGCCATTTTGTGGCACGGGGGCGAAGCCGAGATATCCAGGGAACAGTTCAAGGCACGATTCAGGACTGAACGTGCGGTGCTGATTGCCTTCCTGAAAGTGCCTGAAGAGGCTCCCGGTTGCACTAAAGTCTCATGTTAATTGACTTCTCAGTCGTCGGGCTTGTGCTACTATCAGTGTGGTCAATATTGTTGCTGTGCCCAGTGCTGACGCAAGACCTGAAGCCACTTGAGTTTCGGGACAGGAGGGCACAGCACTTTAAGATAATGGACGTAATACGCATGACACGTTCAGTAATAAATCAGTAATAAATCAATGATAATATGACACGTTCAGTAATAAATCAATGATAATGAGGGGGGGTTATGATGCTAATGGCAAATAAAAAAGCGGCACTGAGTTCAGCGCTCGCACTGGTGGTGGCGGGGTTATCTTCGCCGGGTCACGCCATGGAATTCAAGGTGTCCGGCCAGGTGAATCGTGCGATCACCGTCGCGGATAACGGGAATGAGACTGATTACGCGAGTGTCGACAGCATCGGTTCCAACTCACGTTTCCGGTTCACTGGCAATGAGATGATGGCCAACGGCATGAACCTCGGTTTTATCTATGAAATGTCAGTTGTTCAGTACGGATCCACGGAGTTCGATATCGGCAACAATACCTCCGGGGGGGGTGAGGGTGGCGTTGACCTGGATACCCGGAAAATTGACATCTATCTCGAGGGTGACTTTGGTACGGTGAGTTTCGGCAAAGGCGATGGTGCTGGCTACTACGCCAACATGATGGATTACTCCGAAACGCTCTACTTCGGTGGCGGTGCCTGGTATACCCTTTATTCTTCCGGCATCAGTTTTGTCGATGATAACGGCAACAAACTTTACAGAATTGGTGAAACCAACGGCGTCTTCAATGCCGTTGGTCGACAAGAGCGTATCCGCTACGACAGCCCGTCGATCGGCGGTCTGGTGCTGTCGACCAGTCTCGACAACGGCAATGCCTATGAACTGGCGGCCCGGTACCACGTAGATTTTCCGGGTGCCAAACTGGCCACGGGGCTGAGCTGGGTTGATGCTAATGATCTGGAGATTCCGACCTCGCCCACCGATGGACAGCCACTCACCCCTGGGTCGGAATTCAAAGAGAAGCAAGTCCTTGGTGCTTCGGCGTCTTTGTTGCTGGACGGTGGCCTGAACTTTACCGTCTCCTACGGTAATGAGGAAACCGACGCAATGGCCAATGCGGGGCAGGCTAATCAAGAAGGCTATGATGCGACCAACCTATTCGGTCAGGTAGGCTACTCGACTGGCGCTCATCACTTTGCAGTCAACTATGGCGAGACCAAAGATCTGATTGTTGAGGGAACCAAGGGAAGCCAGATTGGTCTGGCATACGTGTACGACTGGTCGAGCGCGGTCCGCTTGTACTCCTCGTATCACCTGTATTCGCTTGACCTGCCTTCGTCGGTCAAGACCGCTGAAGGATGGGGCGATGCCAACGATATCAGCCAGCTCTATGCCGGTATCCGGATCGCCTTTTAACCAACGGGTCTGACCTGAATAACAGACAGGAGTAAAATATGCACAAACTGCGGTTATGGATAATTCCCGTGCTGGTAGTAGCTCTGTCGGGCTGCGGACTTAATGTGGTCCGACCCGCTGACACGACGCCGATGCCGGGAGAAGACCGCCTGCCTGATGGACCAGGCCTGTTTGCCAGCAGTCCCGATGACAGCGCCCGGGAGGGATATTCTATCCTGTCGGGTCGTTGCTCAGATTGTGCGACCAGTCAACGCGCCGGAGGGAAGGCGGCCCCGGACTCTGACACCTACAGAAGCTTCGAAGCCTTCAGGCGGATGGACCCAGACTCACAAGAATACAGGGAATTTGAGAAATGGCTGGAATGGAAACAGTTTCGCCAGTGGAAATCCCGGCAGCAATGAGGCTCGGAGGTGAAAAACTCTACCGTGCCCCGTGCCGACTGTTATGATATAACGCAGCCCCGCTCAACTTTCCTTTCTCTGGCAGATGCTTGTCACTTAATGTGTAAGCAACGATCCAGACTTTGCTGAGAAGGTTTTCGATGTCGTTGGCCTGTACCTGAATCCGCCGAATAACGCGCTGGTGCTGTCGGTTGACGAAAAAACGCAGATCCAGGCACTGGATCGCACTCAACCAAAGCTGCAACTGAAACCCGGCCAGATCGAGCGCCGTACCCACGATTACAAGAGGCACGGGACGACCAGCTTATACGCGGCCCTGAATATCCTGAACGGCGAAGTGATTGGGCGCATTACACAACGCCACCGCGCCAAAGAGTTTCTCGATTTTCTGCGACAAATTGATCGAGAAACACCGAAAGAGCAGGACCTTCATCTGATTCTGGACAACAGCTCGACTCACAAAACACCAGAAGTGAAGGCCTGGCTGGAAAAGCATTTCCGGTTCAAGCTTCACTTCACACCCACCAGCGCCTCTTGGCTGAATGCCGTGGAGGGCTGGTTTGGTCAACTGGAACGCCGCGCTTTGTACCGTGGCATTTTTACCAGTGTCGGCGAACTTAAGAAGGCGATTCGTCGCTTTATCCAAACTCATAATGAGAAACTGGCAAAGCCGTTCCGCTGGCACAAGAGTGCAGAATCGATTATGACTTCAGTGACGCGAGCAAAGCTGAGTGTTATTGATAATAAATAAACGGATTACCCAGACGGGACACTAGCAGAGCTCCCCAAATGCCACAAGAAATTAACCCATAGCAACCGGTCAGGCGATGTTGCCTATCGGGTTTCCTAAGGCCAGGCAATCCGGCATCGGAGGTGATATGGCCGCCGGAGTAATCGGTTTCAATCTGGCGGCGGACGGTGGAGCGAAGGGAAGTTTTTCAGGTATAATCCCGGGCAGCGGCGGTTGGTGTTGGTTTCGCGTGTAGGAGCTTGAAATTATAGCACCTGCAGCCGTTTTCTTTTGTCCCCTATGAGAAATCCGGGCCATTTTAAGAGCAGAAGGATGTTGTAATTACCCCAGGATATTGGCCCGTCGATAAAGTAGTGCGTAATCAGCTACTCACAGGAAAACGGCACGGCAATTGCCTATTCAGGCTGTTGCTGATACTTTCGTTGCTGCTCGCCGCGCAGCACCTTGCCATGCATGACATCGATGGTGCTGGCGGGGGCCCGGTCGGGCATCAGGAATGTCTGCTCAATCACCTGCCTTATGCTCAGTTATCCCCGCCATTACCCGGTCTTCCGTTACTGATTCCGGCGCTGTTTCTGGAAATACCGTACAGCCAACACTTCCACCGGATTTTTATCCACCCCTGGCTGGCCCGCGCACCACCCCTGTTCTGATCTGTCTCTGTTTACCCGTTTAATTGATGAGCAAGTGCGCAGTGCACGGTTACTGCGTGCCTGCTCGGGGATTCGCACGATAAATCAATTCAGGAATACGTAATGATTGGCAACTATAACCGGTTATCGCCGGCAGCCATCGTAATGCTCGGCTTATCCATAACAGCAGGGGCTGTTCCGCTTGCCTACAGTGGGGGACCTGCGGGTGGGCGCCAATATGGATCTGATCGCCGAAGCCCGGGATTTCGGTGCTGATATGAACCGCCAGGTGCTTGACCTGCGTGAAGTGGAGGTTTCCCTGGAATCGCAGATCAATCCTTGGCTCTATGGGATGATATTCCTGACCCGGCCGTCCGATGAGGACATAAGTGTCGAGGAGGCCGCAGTGATCGCCGACCTGGGAAGAGGGTTCAGGCTGAAAGCAGGGAAGTATCGTAACGAGTTCGGATTGCTCAACACCGTTCATGAACCGGAACGGCCACAAGTCTCACTTCCCTTGCCAGTGGAGGAGTTTCTCGGCGAAGAACAGCTTCGGGAGACGGCTGTCACCCTGGGTCGTCTCACCGATCTGGGCAACGGCTACCGTGCCGGCATCAGCGGCGCCGTGTTCAATTCCGACAACGATGCGGCGTTTGATGCCGGCCAGTCCGGTGACAAGGCCTTTGGCGGCAAACTCTATTTTGGTCGTCAGGCCAGTGACACGGCCTACCAGTTAGGTCTCAGTGCCCTGACCGGCAAGAACGATACGGTCGGTACAACCGATATACAGGCGCTGGATTTCCGCGTCCTGCTCGAACCGGAATTTGCCCGGGGCTACGATTACCCGGCACGTTTTTCCTGGATGGGCGAGGTCCTGTTCAACCAGCGGGAAATCGCCCCTGGCGTCAGCAACAACGCCAACGGCGCCTGGACACTCGTGGATTACCAATTCAAACCTGCGCATCATCTGGGCGCGGGTGCCGAATACACTCAGGGGCGACTGGATAAATCGCTGACGTCCAGGGCTTATTCGGCGCATTACAGCTGGTATTACTCGCCCCATGCACGATTGCAGGTACAGGCAGGCGCGTCGTCTTGACGTTGATGGCGGCGACAGCGGCATGGAAGTATTGCTGCAGTGGAATATCGTTCTGGGTGCCCACAGTGAACGGCCATTCCTTGCCATTCTTCCGATGGATGACAAAATGTAACCTGGAGAAAACACAAAAACCCGCCCGGATTCGAAAGGCGCCGGGCGGGTTGATATTTATCGGCCCTGACGATATGGGCAGTCGCACGGCCAACAATCCGCCCGGGCACGCCGGAATCATGGCAAAATGGCCGCTTCCCCATCTTTGACAAACCCCTGGCCTTGCTAAAGCTTGTAGTGAGCGATCAGTTGACTCCTTAATGTTTGCATGGTTTGTGCAATAACAGGCAAGCAGCCATTATGTATGGATAACACGCTAAGGAAAGGGCTATGTCGAAGTTGTCGGATGAGGATTATCGAAGTATCCCGCTCAATGCCACACTGGCGCTTGCCGCGTTGGTAGTGATTATTGCGGGAATGAAAGTGGGCGCGGACCTGTTGGTGCCGCTACTGCTGGCGGTGTTTATTGTCGTGGTGTGCACCTCACCCGTGCAGTGGCTGCATCGCTGCGGTTTGAGTCGGCGGATGTCGGCGTTGATTACGCTACTGGTGTTGGTGGGTTTTATATCGCTGATTGGCCTGTTGGTGGTCAATAGCTTCAGTACCTTTGTTGAAGCGCTGCCTGATATTGAAACCAGGCTTTACGAGCACTACTGGGACTTGCTCAATGCGCTGGCCTCTCATGGGTTGGCTATCGACCCCGACCAGCTCAGTTCGATGTTTGCCATGGAGGAGAACGGCTCCTGGGTGGCCACACTGCTGGGTGAGATTGGCTCGCTGTTTATGCAGGGCAGTATCGTCGCGCTGCTGGTGATTTTCATGCTGTTCGAGACGCTGAATTTTCGCGATAAGGTGTCCCGGGCGCTTGAAAATCCGGCACCGAGCTTGGAGCGGTTTAGTGAATTTAGCCTAACGCTAAAACGCTACTTGGCGGTTAAAACCGTGATTAGTTTGGCAACCGGTGTGTTGGTCTGGCTCTCGTGCCTGCTGGTGGGCGTTGAGTTTCCGCTGCTGTGGGGCGTATTGGCATTTGCGCTTAACTTTATTCCTAATATTGGCTCGGCGTTGGCTGCGATTCCGCCGGTACTGCTGCTGTTGGTTTCTCAGGATGGCGGTGTGCTGCAGGCGTTGCTGTTGGCATCGGCGTACTTGGTCATCAACTTTATTTTGGGCAATTTGATTGAGCCTAGAGTGATGGGGCAGGCGCTGGGGTTATCCACCTTTGTGGCGTTTCTTTCACTGGTGGTGTGGGGGTGGGTCTTTGGCACGGCGGGCATGCTGCTGTCGGTGGTGCTAACGATGACGCTAAAGATTGCTCTGGATAGCCACCCTCAAACGCGCTGGATAGCCCATCTATTAGGGCCGGGTAAGCAGCGTAATGTACAGATGAGACGCCCTGGAGACGCGCGTCGGCCGCCTTGGAAGCGGGGTGAGTGGGCGAAGCGAGAAGAAAGCGACGCTTAGGCAGGCAATGCCAATAAGAACAGAGATACCGCTGGCAGTGCCAGCGGTAACGTTACCAGCTTAGGCGTTTTGGTCGATAAACTGGGTCAACTGCGACTTAGATTGCGCACCAACCAGTGAAGCGACTTTAGTGCCGGATTTAAACAGCATGACGGTGGGTACACCGCGGACGCCTTGTTCTGCGGCAATTTCAGGTGCATCGTCAACATTCACACTGACGACTTTCAGGTTATCGCCACGCTCAGCGGCCACTTCATCAACAACAGGTGCCATGACTTTACACGGGCCGCACCAGGGGGCCCAGAACTTCAGCAGGACAGGCTGTTCGGCGTTGAGGACTTCTTGCTCAAAATTGGCGTTGGTGACATCAACATTGTTAGCCATTTGCTTCTCCCGTTTGCGTTGCTCTTGCTGTTTCGTTGCCTCAAGTGGAGCAACGGTCATTACGCGAAATATTAGCGCATTTTCACCGCGCCAAGTTTGCCAGATGTTAGCGTGCGCGAAGGGTGCTGGCAAATTCTTGATGCGATTTGTCCTTAAATAGAAAAAATTAGGTTCTTCGTCACTTCACGTGGATTTGGCCTGATCGAATAGGCGACCCACCGGGCTGCCAATCAGGTAGATCATGGCGATAAAGTTGGCCTCGTTCCGGTAGCCACGTGCCCGTGACCGAGCCGCTTGGAACAGACCATTCATTCCTTCCAGTCTTGCGTTCGTCAGTCCCGAGAGCCAGCGTCTGACCACCGCGTCGGCGTGCCGCTCAAGCGTCGCCAGGGCTTTCCCCATCGGCTTCAGCAGTGACTTTTCAGACACCGCCGCCTGCATGACCTTGAGGTAGTTCGTGATGCGCCACCGAGCCGCTCTGGGCGTTGGAGCCTTCTGGATCCAGCGTAGCTTCTCCTTGATCACCCAGGCATCGGCCGTGGCGCTCTGATCGGCCACCAACTCCTGGAGCGCCGAAAGCTGTTTGGGTGTCAGGTTCTTGTTATCCAGGTTCTTCAGCAGGGCCCAGCGCAGCGACTTGGGGTGCCCCTGCTCCCGGCGCTCTTTCTTGCGTACCTCGTCCAGCCGCTTGGTGAAGGTCTGTACGATATGGAACCAGTCGACCGTTACCTCGGCCTTGGGAAGGTGCTCGGTCACGCCGCTAAGGAAGGCTGGCGACATATCGCAGACGACCTCGACCACATTATTCGGGTCGCCGCCATGGGCCGCCAGGAAGGCGCTGAAAGCCTGGATGGCATCCTTGCCGCAGCCTGGGACGGCAAAGATAACCGGTTCCCGCTTGCGCTGCATGTCGAGGAACACCGTGACATAGCGATGACCGCGCCGGGAGGCGGTTTCGTCCACGCCGACCGTCACCACCTTGGACAGATCCAGTTCCCCCAACATGCGGCCAACGTAGTGGTGCACGATGCGCCATAGTCGTTTGTCGGAAATCTCCAACTGGCGGGAGACGGCCAGTACCGGCATCTCCTTGACCAGTGACATGGCCGCTTGCTCGAACAGCAGGGTAAAGTCGCTGCCCGGCCGGGCCCAGGGCACCTCTATGCGCTTGACGCCATGGTCAGGACACTTCGTGCGCGGCACGCGAGCATGCAGGTAACAGTGATGCTGAAAGAAGTTCAGATGCCGCCAGGTTTTGTCGGCAAAGTCATGAGCTTGGCAGGCCTTACCACATTCTGGGCAGGGATAGAGACTGCCTCGCTCCGCCTCGACATAGAGGTCCAGGCGGTGGGGCGACACGGCGGTATCCAGGTACTGGTTCTTGAGGATCCAGGGCGCTTCCAAGCCCAGGCCGAGTGTTAGAATCTGGGTGCCGTCCATGTCATACCTCCTGCCGCTGTGGAGGTCATATTCTGGCCCAGCTCAGGGGGCGAATTCCACACCCAACGTCGAAGAGCCAAAAATTAATAGATGTTCATAGTCTCTATTTTTTTATATTATAAGTGAATTACGAGGCGTTTTTTTATTCAAAAATGTGCTCATTGAGCCATGAAATTGAGCCACGAAACCGCGCGCTTGGCTAAGCACACAGTGGCAGCGTGAGGATGCGCTTTTACGTGCTTCCTGCATAGATTATAGGGTGAGGATATGAAGCTACAGCAACTTCGCTATATCTGGGAAGTCAATCGACACAACCTGAACGTCTCGGCAACGGCGCAGAGTTTGTTTACCTCTCAACCGGGTATCTCAAAGCAGATTCGTTTGCTGGAGGATGAGCTAGGCGTTGAAATCTTTGCTCGCAGTGGCAAACATTTAACCCGCGTCACTCCTGCTGGGCAGTCGATTATCGAGCTAGCAGGCCAGGTACTTAAGCTGACCGAAAATATCAAGCAGGTGGCGCAAGAGCATAGCGACGAGCGCCGCGGGAGCCTGGCGATTGCCACGACCCATACTCAAGCTCGCTATGCACTGCCGCCGATTATCAGTGAATTTACTCTGAAATACCCCGAAGTGGCGCTGCATATGCAGCAAGGCACGCCTAAGCAGATTGCCCAGATGGTGAGCGAAGGGCTGGCAGATTTTGCTATTGCGACGGAGTCATTAGAGCTATTTACCGATTTAGTGCTGCTGCCGTGCTACCGCTGGAACCGTTGCGTACTGGTGCCCAAAGAGCACCCACTGGCAACGCTGGATGGCCCGCTAACGCTTGAGGCCCTGGCCGAGCATCCGCTGGTGACTTACGTGTTCGGGTTTACCGGGCGTTCACAGTTAGACGATGCATTCAAAGCGAAGGGCTTAACACCCAATGTGGTACTAACCGCTGCCGATGCCGATGTGATCAAGACTTACGTTCGCCTAGGTATGGGCGTTGGCATTGTCGCTCACATGGCCGTAGATCCGGTGCTAGATAGTGACCTAGTGGCTCTGGATGCCAGCCATTTATTTGCCAGCTCCACCACTAAAATCGGCATTCGGCGTGGCACCTTTATGCGCGGCTACATGTACGACTTCCTGGCTCGCTTTGCGCCTCACTTAACCCGTGACCGGGTGGACGAAGCACTCATGGCCGGGCCGCGCTTTGAACAAGCGCTGTTTGAGGGTGTAGAACTGCCTGAGTATTAAGTGCTATTTCATTTTAAGCCCAGGCGGGAAGCCTGGGCGTCGTGCTGGGTATTGGTAGCTTTATTGGTAGCTTAGTGCTGAAGGTGTAGCCCGCATTCGCGTTTCTCTTCTACCTTGGTGGGGTCAAAGTAGTCGAAGTTGTTGGGTAGGTCGTGGGCCTCTAAGTAGTAGTACATATCTTTAGCGGTCCACTGCAGCAGTGGGGCGACTTTTAGTAAGCCGTCGCTATTGCGGCTAACCACCTGCATTTTAGCCCGTTCGGGCGTGTCTTCGGCACGTAGCGCGGTAAACCACACATCGGGTTGCATCTCGCGTAGTGCGCGCTCAAATGGTTCAAGCTTCACTTCTTGAGTAAAGGCATCATGGCGCGGGTCATCAATGCCGGGCATGGGACCTTCCAGCGCTTCGCGGTGGGCGCGAGTGCGCTTTGGTAAAAAGCTGACAATGTTTAAGTTGAGGCGCTGGATCAGCGCATCGGCGAACTGGTAAGTCGCCTCGGTGTTGTAACCGCTATCCATCCAGACAATGGGGATATCAGGGCGTACTTGCGTCACCATATGCAGAATGACCGCTTCGAAGGGGCGGAAGTTGGTGGTGCAGATAGGGCGTTCGCCCTGGCTGAACGCCCACTCAATCAGTTCTTGAGGGTTGTTGGCAAAGTCGCGATTAATCTGTTCAAGCGTTGAGGACATGCGGCCTCCTAAGTGAAAAAGTGTGCAATGCCCCTAGGCTACCAAAGGCGGGGGGCTTCTCCCCAATACCGTTTGGTTAGGCTTTTATATTTCTTTTTGATGTAAGAACGTTGATCGCTTATTCCAAAGCGTCTATTAAGTGGCGGATCTTATCCAGCGTTTCGGTGTACTCTTCATCTGCTTTTGAATCCGCCACCAGCCCGCCGCCACCCCACACGTGGAGAGCGCCATCGTCAGCCACCATTGTGCGTATGGCAATGGAGGTGTCCATGCTGCCGCGAACATCGATATAACCTAGGCTGCCGCAGTAAACGCTGCGCTGGCAGGGTTCCAGCTCATCAATAATCTGCATCGCCCGTATTTTTGGCGCGCCGGTAATCGAGCCGCCAGGAAACGCGGCGGTGAGCAGCGAAAGCGGTGAGTGCTGGGCAGCAAGTTGGCCCTGTACCACGCTGACTAAGTGGTGCACGTTGGGATAGCTCTCAAGCTGGCACAGCTGCGGCACGCGAATAGAGCCAGGTGTGCATACGCGCCCTAGGTCATTACGCAGCAAGTCCACAATCATCACGTTCTCCGCGCGATCTTTAGTACTGCTGAGCAGCTCGTCCGACAGGGCACGATCCTCTTCTGGGGTTCTTCCTCGTGGGCGGGTGCCTTTTATCGGGCGGGTTTCCACCAAGCCGTCACGGCACTGGATAAAGCGCTCAGGAGAGAGTGATAAAACAGCTTGGCTACCCCATGCCATAAAGCCTGAAAAGGGCGTAGGCGTTGCTTCACGCAGTTTAAGGTATGCCTGCCACTCGTCTCCTTGATAGCGGGCCGAAAAGCGCTGGGCCAAATTGATTTGGTAGCAGTCCCCCGCAAGGATATAGCGCTGTACCGCCGCAAAACGCTCGGTATATTCTGCCTGGCTAAGTTCGGCTATAAACGGCTGTGTGAGCCGAAAGGCGTGGCTAGGTGTTGCTGGTTCGTTTAACCACTCCATTACCTGCTTGCGCCGCTGTTCGCTGCCTACCAGCCACGCTTGTTCGATGACGTGGTCAAATGTGATACACCAATCAAACAGCCCTAAACGCGCTAAAGGTAACTGGGTGACGGGCGGGTGCTGGCTGGGTATGTCTGCATGGTTGCGGCCAAGGTCATAGCTCCAGTAACCCATCAGGCCACCTAAAAAGGGGAGCTCGCTCTTGAGGTTGGCTGTGGGTAGCTGCTCTAAAAGCCACTGCTGCTGTGCATGGCTGTTGCCCATCAACGATGGGGGGAGTGTCAGCGTGTCAGACTCAAACGCTGTGTGGCCATCTGGCGATATTTTTAGCGTAGCGAGGGGGTCACTGCTAAGGATGTCGTAACGCCCGGTTGTGGCCTTCGGACGGCCGCTATCGAGCAACACCGCACCGGGGCGTTGCCTGAGTTTGGCAAACAGTGCCAAAGGGTCGGAAGAGTAGGGCAGGGCTGTAATCGTCAACGCCGTTGTCATGAAGCAAACGCCAGGCCAGTGAGGGCGCCATATTTTATAGGTCGTACCACCATCGCACCAGCAGAAGCCATCGACGACTTTCTCACGCTTGAGGTGCGAGCTATCCTAATTTATTTGATTGTTGACAGTTGTTTCCCGGGTCCATACCCGCTTGCAACGAAAGACGTATAAAAACGCCTATTTTGCATGGTTGACGAGGGAAATAGAGAGGGCTAAAGTTCCTCTATTCCTTAATTGTCGACAATTAGCCATGACGTTACTTGCTACAACATCCTCGCCTTCCGATGAAGCCTCGTCCGAGCCGGTCTCACCTGAGGTGCGTACGCTCGCAGAGCGCGTGTTTCATCAGCTGCAAAGCGCCATTGTGCGCGGCGAGCTAGCGCCAGGCAGTAAAATTACCGAGCCAGGGCTATCCAAAACCTACGGTATCTCCCGTGGGCCGCTGCGTGAAGCCATGCGACGCCTGGAAGCTCACCGCTTGATTGAACGCGTGCCCCACGTAGGCGCGCGGGTGGTCAAACTCTCCATGAAAGAGCTGCTGGAGCTCTTCGACGTACGCGAAGCCTTAGAGAGCATGGCTGCCCGCTTGGCCGCCGAGCATATGTCGCCTGAGGAGATTCAGGGCTTACGCGATGTACTGGCGGTGCATGAAAGCCAGGGCGACTTAAAGCGCGGTGAAGCCTATTACCAGCGTGAAGGCGACCTGGATTTCCATTATTGCATTGTTCAAGGCAGCCACAACAAGATGCTGATGAACCTGCTTTGCGATGACCTTTACTACCTAGTGCGCCTCTATCGTACCCAGTTTAGTGCCAGCGGTACGCGCCCCCAGCGGGCATTTGTAGAGCACCACCGTATTGTGGACGCTATTGAAGCCGGTGACGCTGAACTTGCCGAGCTATTGATGCGCCGCCATGTCAGCGCTTCTCGTGCCAATGTCGCTGACCGCTATGCCGCCATTCTCGAACAACAATCAACAACATCTGCCGACTAAAGGAGCTAACGCCCATGTCTACCACACCATCATCCAAGCTTACCCCTGGGGCACGGTTTCGTGCCGCGCTTGAAGCCAATCGCCCGCTGCCGATTTTAGGCACCATCAACGCCTATACGGCCATGATGGCTGAGCGTGTAGGCCATCAAGCCATTTATCTTTCGGGTGGTGGTGTGGCGAATGCATCGTTTGGCCTGCCGGATCTAGGTATGACCACCATGAACGACGTAGTGGAAGATGCACACCGCATCTGTGGCGCCACTGAGTTGCCGCTGCTGGTGGATATCGATACAGGGTGGGGCGGTGCGTTTAATATTGCCCGCACTGTGAAAGAGATGCAGCGGGCAGGCGTGGCGGCTGTTCACTTGGAAGACCAAGTAGCGCAAAAGCGCTGCGGCCACCGGCCGAACAAAGCCATTGTCTCGCAGCAGGAAATGGTAGACCGCATCAAAGCCGCCGCCGATGCCAAGCTGGACCCCGATTTCTACCTCATCGCACGCACCGATGCGTTCCAAAAAGAGGGGCTGGACGCTGCCATCGAGCGGGCGAACGCCTGCGTGGAAGCAGGTGCCGACGCTATCTTTGCCGAAGCGGTACATACGCTGGATGACTATAAGGCATTCTGCCAGCGAGTAAATGCTCCCATTTTGGCCAACATTACCGAGTTCGGCGCGACGCCGCTGTTTAGCCAGCAGGAGCTGGGTGAAGTGGGTTGCCGCATGGTGCTCTACCCGCTCTCGGCGTTCCGGGCCATGAATGCCGCCGCGTTGAAGGTGTACCAGAGCATTCTAGATAACGGTCATCAACGTGAGGTGGTCGACACCATGCAGACCCGCGATGAGCTGTACGACTTTTTGAATTACCACGACTTTGAGCAAAAGCTTGACGCGCTGTTTGCCGAGCAAAAAGACGTTTAACGAAAGCGAGCTCTTTAGCTAACAGCGCTAATTTACTAACAACACTTATAAAACTAATAAGTACGTCAGGAGAGATAACATGGCTGATAAACCGCTAGCAGGCGCAGGACTTCGGGGGCAGAGCGCAGGTGCGACGGCCCTATGTACCGTGGGTAAAACCGGTTCCGGCCTCACCTATCGCGGCTTTGATATTAAGGAGCTGGCTGAAAAAGCCAAATTTGAAGAAGTCGCCTACCTGCTGTTGAAAGGCAAACTGCCCAACCAGGCGGAGCTTGACCACTACATTGCCAAGCTAAAAGGCCTGCGTGGCCTGCCTGATGCGCTGAAAACCGTGCTGGAGCAGATTCCTAAAGACGCTCACCCGATGGACGTGATGCGTACGGGGGCCTCCATGCTGGGTAACCTGGAAACTGAAGAGAGCTTTGACGAGCAGCAGGACGTGGCGGATCGCCTGCTAGCGGTGCTGCCCTCGATTATTTGCTACTGGTATCGCTTCAGCCATGACGGCGTGCGTATTGATACCGAAACCGATGATGCCTCGGTAGGTGGCCACTTCCTACATATGCTACGCGGCGAGCCCGCCTCCGAACTGCATGCCCGGGTGATGAACGTCTCGCTGATTCTGTATGCCGAGCACGAGTTCAATGCTTCAACTTTCACCGCTCGGGTATGCGCTTCTACGCTTTCCGATATGCACTCTTGTATCACCGGCGCGATTGGCTCACTGCGCGGCCCGCTGCACGGTGGCGCCAACGAAGCGGCCATGGCGATGATCGAGAACTGGGCATCGCCAGAGGAAGCAGAGCGGGAAATGCTCGGTATGCTGGAGCGTAAAGAGAAAATCATGGGCTTTGGCCATGCGATCTATCGGGAGTCGGATCCGCGTAATGCCATTATCAAAGAGTGGTCGAAGAAGCTGGCGGATGATGTTGGCGACACCGTGCTCTATCCGGTGTCCGTTCGCTGTGAGGAGGTGATGTGGCGTGAGAAGAAACTGTTCTGCAACGCCGATTTCTTCCATGCCAGCGCTTACCACTTCATGGATATCCCGACCAAGCTGTTTACACCGATTTTCGTGATGTCCCGGGTGACTGGCTGGGCAGCGCATGTGTTCGAGCAGCGTGCCAATAATCGAATTATTCGCCCCAGTGCTGATTATATCGGCCCTGAGAAGAACGAATGGGTACCCATCGAAGCGCGCGACTGATCGGTTGCGAGGTGACTAAGTGAGAGGCGTTATGAACACGAATTATCGCAAGCCGCTACCGGGCGTTCTGGTAGAGGGCGAGCCGGTAGAGTTCTTCGATGCACGCCAAGCGGTCGAGGATATCCAGCACGGCGCCTATGCCAAACTGCCCTACACTTCGCGTGTATTGGCCGAACAGCTGGTACGTCGCTGTGACCCTGAGCTGCTCACCGATGCTCTAAAACAGCTCATTGAGCGCAAGCAGGATTTAGATTTTCCCTGGTACCCGGCACGGGTGGTATGTCACGACATTCTTGGCCAAACCGCGCTGGTAGATTTAGCTGGCCTGCGTGATGCCATTGCCGATAAAGGCGGTGACCCGGCCAAGGTCAACCCGGTCGTGCCCACTCAGCTTATCGTCGACCACTCGCTGGCCGTCGAACATGCGGGCTTTGAGAAGGATGCCTTCGAGAAAAACCGCCAAGTAGAGGATCGTCGTAACGACGACCGCTTCCACTTTATTAACTGGACCAAGCTGGCATTTGAAAACGTCGATGTGATTCCCCCCGGCAACGGCATCATGCACCAGATCAACCTGGAGAAGATGTCCCCAGTGGTGCAGTGCCGCCCTGATGAGCAGGGCGTGCGTATTGCCTATCCAGATACATGTGTGGGTACCGACAGCCATACGCCGATGGTGGATGCGCTAGGGGTGATCTCCGTAGGTGTCGGTGGCCTGGAGGCGGAAAGCGTGATGCTGGGCCGCGCCTCGATGATGCGCCTGCCGGATATTGTCGGGGTCGAGCTTACCGGCAAACTACAGCCGGGGATTACCGGCACGGATATGGTGCTGGCGATTACCGAGTTTCTGCGTAAAGAGCGCGTAGTGGGCGCTTACTTAGAGTTCTACGGCGAAGGCGCTGACGCGCTGACCGTGGGCGACCGCGCCACGATTTCCAATATGACGCCGGAGTATGGTGCTACGGCGGCGATGTTCTACATCGATAACCAAACCATTGAGTATCTCAAGCTCACTGGGCGTGAAGATGAGCAAGTCGCGCTGGTGGAAGCGTATGCCAAGCATACTGGGCTATGGGCAGATGATCTCAAGAGTGCCTATTACGAACGGGTATTGACGTTTGATCTCTCAAGCGTGGAGCGCACGTTGGCTGGCCCTTCTAACCCCCATGCCCACCTGCCTACTTCCGAGCTGGCAAAGCGGGGTATCGCCATCGACTTGGATAAAGCCCGGGCCGATGAGCAGGCAGGCAGAATGCCGGATGGTGCGGTGATTATTGCCGCCATCACCAGCTGCACCAACACGTCTAACCCGCGCAATATGGTGGCGGCTGGGTTGATTGCTCGCAACGCCAACCGGTTAGGGCTGACCCGCAAACCGTGGGTGAAGTCGTCGCTGGCCCCTGGCTCCAAAACCGTCAAGATGTACTTAGAAGAAGCGCACTTGATGGATGAGTTGGAAAACCTCGGCTTTGGTGTGGTGGCCTACGCCTGTACCACCTGTAACGGGATGTCTGGTGCGCTGGAGCCGCACATCCAGCAGGAAATCATTGACCGCGACCTGTACGCCACGGCAGTGCTCTCCGGCAACCGAAACTTTGACGGGCGTATCCACCCCTACGCCAAGCAGGCGTTTTTGGCCTCACCGCCGTTGGTGGTGGCGTATGCCATCGCAGGCACCATTCGCTTTGATATCGAAAAAGACGTGCTGGGGTATGACACGCAGGGTAATCCGATCACCCTCAAGGACATCTGGCCCGACGATAGCGAAATCGATGCCATCGTGAAGTCGTCGGTGAAGCCCGAGCAGTTCCGCCAAACCTATATCCCGATGTTCGATCTGGATAAAAGTGCGCGCACGCAGGTAAGCCCGCTCTACGAATGGCGGCCCCAGAGCACCTATATTCGCCGCCCGCCCTACTGGGAAGGCAACATGGCGAAAGAGCGTGGGCTGAAGGGCATGCGCCCGCTGGCGATTCTGCCGGACAACATCACCACCGACCACCTCTCGCCCTCCAATGCCATCATGCTCGATAGCGCAGCGGGGGAGTACTTGCACAAAATGGGCCTGCCGGAGGAGGACTTTAACTCCTACGCCACCCACCGCGGTGATCACCTGACCGCCCAGCGGGCAACGTTGGCGAACCCGAAACTGTTCAACGAAATGGTCCACGACGAGCAGGGCAAGGTGCTGCAGGGGTCGCTGGCGCGGATCGAGCCGGAGGGTAAAGTGACCCGCATGTGGGAAGCCATCGAGACCTATATGGCCCGCAAGCAGCCGCTGATTATTATTGCCGGAGCGGATTACGGCCAAGGCTCATCCCGTGACTGGGCGGCCAAAGGCGTTGCCCTTGCGGGGGTAGAGGCCATCGTCGCCGAGGGCTTTGAGCGTATTCACCGCACGAACCTGATCGGTATGGGTGTTATGCCGCTGCAGTTCGAGGAAGGGACCACGCGGAAAACCCTAGAGTTGGACGGCACGGAAGTCTTCGATGTGGAAGGCACGCCCGAACCGCGCGCCATGCTCACCCTAGTCATTCACCGCACCAGTGGTAGCACCGAGCGCGTGCCAGTGGTTTGCCGATTGGATACGGCCGAAGAAGTGACCATCTATTCTGCCGGTGGCGTGCTGCAGCGTTTTGCTCAGGACTTTTTGGAATCCTCCGTTGCCTAGTCGTCTCAGCGCGATGGTAAGGGGGTAATGAATAGCGAATAGCCTGGCCGTAGCCAGGCTATTGTTTAAGAGGTGCGTCATGGCTCATCAAGCACAAATGCGTATTCCCGCCACCTATATGCGGGGCGGCACCAGTAAAGGGGTGTTTTTCACTTTGAGTGACCTGCCCACCGCCGCTCAGGTGCCGGGTGAAGCGCGGGATAAGCTGCTGCTGCGGGTGATAGGCAGCCCCGACCCTTATGAAAAACAAATTGATGGCATGGGGGGCGCCACGTCCAGCACCAGCAAAACGGTGATTCTCTCGAAGAGTGACTCGCCCGATCACGATGTGGATTACCTATTCGGCCAAGTCTCGATCGATAAACCCTTTGTGGATTGGAGCGGCAACTGTGGCAACCTATCCGCGGCGGTAGGGCCTTACGCTATCGCCAATGGCTTGGTCGATCCCGCTAAGGTGCCTCGAAACGGCATCGCGGAAGTGCGTATTTGGCAGGCCAATATTCAGAAAACCATCGTTGCCCAAGTACCCATGGCGGAGGGTGAAGTGCAAGAGACCGGTGATTTCGAGCTGGATGGCGTGACCTTTCCGGCGGCAGAAATCCCCGTCGCGTTTATAGACCCTGCCGATGGTGAGGGCGCGATTTTTCCCACCGGTAACGTGGTCGATGACCTAGAGGTGCCGGGTGTTGGTGTGCTGAAAGCAACGTTGATTAATGCCGGTATTCCAACGGTGTTCGTCAATGCTGAGGCGCTGGGCTACACCGGGTGTGAGCTGCAAGAGGCGATTAACGGGGATGCCAAGGCGCTGGAGATGTTTGAAACGATTCGCGCCCACGGGGCCGTCCGCATGGGGCTGATTAGCCATGTGGAGGAGGCTGCCAGCCGTCAGCATACTCCCAAAGTGGCCTTTGTGGCCCCCGCAGCTAGCTATATGGCATCGAGTGGGAAAGCCGTCAATGCTGAAGATATTGACCTAGTGGTGCGGGCGCTCTCGATGGGCAAGCTACACCACGCCATGATGGGCACGGCGGCGGTCGCTATTGGCGCGGCAGCGGCGATTCAGGGTACGTTGGTGAATTTAGCGGCCGGTGGCATTGAGCGTGAAGCGGTGACGTTTGGCCATCCTTCAGGGTCACTTCGGGTTGGGGCGAAAGCCAGCCTGGTAGACGGGCGCTGGCAGATTGATCAGGCGGTAATGAGCCGCAGTGCACGAGTGTTAATGGAAGGGCGAGTGCGAGTGCCCGGCGATACAATTTAAGCGGCTTGTCAGCACCGCCACCGCCGATGTGTAACCGTGCGGTGGCATGTGGTGGGTTGCTTTTTAAATTTACTCTTCAAATTTGATTTGATCACGCATACGGTCAACGGTGGCTGGCCCAATGCCGTTCACGCGGGTCAGGTCATCGGCATTTTCAAAGGCACCGTTGGCTTCGCGCTCTTCAATAATCGCTGTCGCGCGGCTTGGGCCAATACCGGGCAGCTCAGCAAGCAGTTCCTCATCGGCACTGTTGACGTTAATCGGCGCAATGGCTTGAGCCATCGCTGTTCCTGATAGGCCAAGGCTGAGGCTAATAAGTAGTGCGGCTGCGATACGCTTAAACGTTGTCTGCATCGTTAACATCCTTCTGTTTTTTCCATTGAGCCAGTCGCGTACTCAGCACGAAAGGCCATGAGCGCAGCGATAGGAGTGAAGCTTTATTCGCCGCCTTAGTTGAAATTAGCATTTAGAACAGTGAATGCTGTAAGTCATCGACGATGGTTTTTGTAAGCCTTTTGCTACAGGGAAATGGCCAATCGCTTACACTGCAAGCTCTGTGGGGCTGGTACACTAATCAATACCCATCGCGTCAATGGCGCAATTTCCCTTTAAGCGTTCACGAACACGGAGTAAGCGCGTGTCCACCGATTCCCCACTGATTATTGCCCTGGATTACCCTTCGCTTGATGCAGCTCTGTGCATGGCAGACCAGCTTGACCCTACTCGGTGCCGTCTCAAAGTCGGTAAAGAGCTGTTTACGCGAAGTGGCCCTGCCGTACTGGAAGCGCTCCATGGACGTGGTTTCGATGTGTTCCTGGATCTTAAATTTCACGATATTCCTAATACCGTGGCCAGTGCTGTTCAGGCGGCGGCAGAGCAGGGTGTTTGGATGGTAAACGTTCACGCCTCTGGCGGGCGCAAAATGATGGAGGCAGCGGCAAAGCGCTTATCCGACCATCAGCTTACTACGCACTTAATTGCGGTCACGGTGCTGACTAGCATGCAGGCGGAAGACTTGGCGGATGTGGGCATTACTGCAAGCCCTGCTGAGCACGTCATGCGCTTGGCAGCCCTGGCCCAGCAAAGCGGATTAGACGGCGTGGTGTGCTCGGCGCAGGAGGCGGCGCAGATCGAGGCGCAGTGCGGCAGCGCATTCTTAAAAGTAACGCCCGGTATTCGTCCTAGCTTTGCGGCGGCGAACGATCAACAGCGCATCATGACGCCTGCTGACGCAATGCAGGCGGGTAGCACGCATTTAGTGGTAGGTCGTCCGGTCACGCAAGCAGAAGACCCTATGGCAGCATTAGCGGCTATTGAGGCCGAGCTGGTAGGTGGGCAATAGCTATTCGCCCTCGACGCCGGTAATTGGTTTAATAGTGCCCCAGCGGCGGCAGCTGGGGCACTGCCAAGCCAGGCTGTCGCTACTAAACCCACAGCGGCGGCAGCGATGGCGGGGGCGTCCCTTCAGCAGGGCATCGGTATGGTGTTTTAGTAAGAGGAGTCGGGTATCCGGTGTGGCTTTACCAGCGAGCCGTTCACTTTCCAGGTAGAGATCAACTAGGTAATCAAGCCCTCCTAGGCTGGGCGCTTCACTCAGCCACTCGCCGGTTCGCTCGATAGCGCTGTCTACTCCATCTCTTTGATGAACGAGTTCCCCTAGCGTCACAATGACGCTGGTATACGGCGCTTGGCCTAGTAGTTTATACAGGTGGCTTTCCAGACCGGGTAAGTTGTTATTGCGGGTATAAGCGCGCTGGAGCGCTGGTAGCATGGTCGGTACGTGAGCGATATCCTGCTGGGGTATATGATTAAGCCGCTCGATAGCTTTTGCATAGTGACCATTATCCATCTCTAATTCAGCCAGCATTAAGGTGGCGCGAATACAGCGCTCATCCAACTGGAGCGCTTTTTTGAGGTGCTTACGCGCCATTGCGCGGCTAGATTGATCAATTTCCTGTTGGGCAAGTTCACAGAGCCAGTGTGATGCAGGGCGGCGCATGGCGGGTTGCTGCTTAATCAGCGGTTGAACAACGTCTAGCGCGTCTTGCCACTCTTTTTCTCGCTCAAGTAAATCAATCAGCAGCCGCTTCGCTTCTAGACGGAGCGCTTCGTTCACCGAGTGTTCTAGCAGGCTGCGCAGTAGCCGCTGGGCTCGGTCGTGCACACCCAAGGCGATAAAGTCGCGGGCGAGCTCAAGCTGAATGATTTCATTAGTCGTGGTAGAGAGTGCTGGGCGGGCTAGCAGGTTTTGATGAATGCTAACGGCTTTATCTGCTTCACCGCGGGCACGGAAAAGCTTGCCAAGGGCAATATGAGTATCAATGGTGTCGCTATTAACATCCAATGCATGGATAAAGGTGTTAATCGCTTCGTCGGGCTGCTCGTTCAGCAGATAGTTCAGCCCGACGAAGTATTCCCGTGATAAGCCGGGAGTACGCGAGGCGGGGGAGTGCTGCTGGCGGCGGTAGGCGTAACGGATGCCTAGGCCAAAGCCGATGGCAATGGCTGCCAAGAGTACGCCTAGCAGCACAGCATCATGCATTTACGCCAGTTCCTTCAACCCCTGAGTGCGTAACCGGTCTAGCTCTTTGCGCTGCTGTTTATTGTGACGCTCACTGCGGGCAAGCCGTGCTTTCAGGCGAACATAAACACCCAGCATGGCCAGCATGCCGACAATGACGCCCACCGCTAGGGTGGCTAGTAGCCATACGGAGAGTGATACGGCAGGCAGTTCAGCCCAAATTAGGTTTAAGGCAATGGCTTGCTGGTTATTCACAGCAAACAGAATGCCCACCAGCATCACTACCAATAAAATGACGGCCAGAATCAGCCCTTTGATCCAACGCATGAGAGTTTCCTAATCAGTGACGTTCACGATGATGCTATTGTGTCTGAGTCTGGGCGCGACGTCATCCCGCAGAAGGTCGGATGGCGCTATTAACTCGCTTTAGTAACCTAAAGCGCGGCTCGCATCGACTTGTTCGCGCAGCTCCTTGCCCGGTTTAAAGTGCGGTACGTATTTGCCGTCTAAATCTACCGGGTCGCCGGTTTTAGGATTACGCCCCGTGCGCGGCTTGCGATAATGAAGCGAAAAGCTGCCAAAACCACGGATCTCTACTCGTCCTCCAGTGGCGAGAGCATCGGTCATATCATCTAGGATAATACGCACCGCTGTTTCGACATCCTTGGCGGATAGCTCCGGTTGACGCATCGCAATTTGTTCGATTAGTTCAGACTTGGTCATCGGTTGGCTCCCTGCGTTTAAAGGCCGTAATGCACATGCGACCTCGATAACTTTGAAATCAGCATACTGCGCATAACCGCATAAAACAATTCAGATAAAACAAGGTACTAGGCAAGTTAGTACGAAGCTGATTAACAGCATAGGCGAAGCTTGGCCCTGGCGCGACCCCACAGCTTCGGTATACTGGCTTTTCATTTTCATCTACTCGGAGAGGCTGACGTTGAGCGACGATACTTCCCCCGCCGCTGTGCTTCGTAAGCGGCTTTACTGGCACTCCCGGCGCGGTATGTGGGAGCTGGATCTGCTGTTAATTCCCTTTTTAGAAAAACGCTTCGACACGCTGAGCGAAGAGGAGCAGTTGACGTATCAGCGTTTGATTGAAGAAGAGGATCAAGATTTGTTCGTTTGGCTGATGCATCGTGAGTGGCCTGAAGATCCGGACTTGCGCCATCTTGTGCAAATGATCGTTGAGCATGCTGAAACCACCGATAACACTGCTTATCGCACGCTCTAAGCTGGCAGGCGGGCTTTACGGGGCGTTGGTGCTGGGGCTGGCGATACTAATAGGTTGGGCGATAGGCCATTGGTTAGGGGGATTAACGCTAAGCATTGGAATGGCGTTAGTGTATTGCTCCTATAGTGCGCAGCCATGTGGGGCGCTGCAGCTCACCAAGAACGGCAGCCAGATAGAGGGATGCTGGTTGCTAGCCACTGGAGAGGCGGGGCCGACATTAGGAGTTAGCTGTGACTATCTAGGGCCTTGGCTAGTAGGGCTTCGTATGGGATCACAGCGTCTCTGGTTATGGCCAGACAGTCTCCCAGGCGACAGTCAGCGCGCCCTGCGCCGATGTTTCCATCGGCCTGGTCGATAGTTTGGCAGGGCGTTAGTGCGGAAGCCCTGCTAAACGTAAACTATCTAGTGTCAGCTGAGAAGGGCTGGAGGTGGCCTGATGTTCTGGCCAGTCAATAGAGTAATGCAAGCCCCGAGACTCGTGGCGTTGAGAGGCGGCCAGCACAGTGAGTTGAGCAAGCATAATGGCTTGCCTTAGTCGCATACTTTCTGGGTGCGACATCGCTTTATCTAGCTTTTCCAATTCTTTTTTGATTTCTGCCAGTGCTTCACTGGCGGCAGCAAGGCCTTGGTCGCTTCTTACTATCGATACGTATTGACTCATGACGCTGCGCATCTTAAAGCGGAGCTTTCTAAGTGCCTCTAGTTCCACGTTAATGCTGGGCTGAATGATAGGTGCTTGATGATCACCCCCTGTATTCAGCGGCTCATTGGGTGGCGAGGGCAAGGAGAGCAGATGCCGGGCGCAGCTACGCGCATAAACCAAACACTCAAGCAGCGAATTGCTAGCCATACGGTTTGCGCCGTGGAGGCCGGTGTAGGCCGTTTCGCCAATGGCATAAAGGTTGGCAACGTCGGTAGCGCCAGCGTGGTCGGTAGCGACGCCGCCACAGCTATAATGGGCGGCGGGCACAACGGGGATCGGTTGGCGCGTAATATCCATTCCCCGCGAGGCGCAATGAGCCAAAATTGTAGGGAAGTGATGGCGTATAGAGGCTTCCCCTAAGTGGCGTATATCTAGCCAGACGTGCCCCAGCGTGCCTTGCTGAATCTGTGCATCAATGGCTCTGGCCACCACATCTCTAGGCGCTAGCTCGGCACGTGGATCGAGGTCGGGCATAAAACGATGGCCAGCTTCGTTAAGCAGGTGGCCGCCTTCACCGCGCACCGCCTCGCTAATCAGAAAGGCTGGGCCATCCGGGTCGAATAGGCAGGTAGGGTGAAACTGCTGAAACTCAAGATTGGCAAGCGTTGCTCCCAGCTCAGCCGCCATCATCATACCTTCGCCGCTGCTGGGTGCTGGGGTGGTGGTGTGCCGGTATAACCCGCTTGCGCCGCCGGTAGCGAGAACGGTGTGATGGGCATAAAACGCTTGTCGGCGCTGCTCGCTATCGACACCTTGGGCGCCAATGCAGTGGCCCTCAGCGTTACTCAGCAGGGTGAGAATGGTCAGGTCGCTGCGCTGAGTAATGCCAGGGTGGGCGGAGACTTTATTGACCAAGGTTTCAACTACCGCACGACCGGTGGCGTCATCGGCATGAATAATGCGTCGCGCGTTGTGCCCACCTTCTCGGGTCAGGTGGTAGGGGTAGCGGGCACTTGGGTCCGGGTCGGGCGTAAACGGCACACCGTTGTCAATGAGCCATTGAATCGCCTCAGGACCATGGGTGACGGTAAAACGAACGGCGTCTTCATCGCATAGTCCATCGCCAGCGATGAGGGTATCGCGTACATGGTCGTCGAGATTGTCATCCGGAGAGAGCACTGCCGCAATGCCGCCCTGTGCCCAGCGGCTGGCTCCTTGATCATCCAGTGCCGGACGTACCAGCGTGACTGACAAGTGGTCAGCAACTTCTAGCGCTAGGGTGAGGCCGGCGACGCCGCCGCCGATAATAAGTAGGTCGGTTGTTGGCGTGCTCATAGGGGCCCGCTCCTTCTTTTTGCTATCAAAAGCTGCGCGCGCAACACGCTTTCACAGGGAGGATGGCATCATAGCGTGACCACTGGCGCTTAGCGATGGTGTAGGCAAAAAAGCGAAAGGTAACTGATCGGGTGGGCGTTAAACACAAAAAAGCCGCGTAGATCAGAAGATCTCGCAGCGTCATGTTCTTACTAACAATTCATGGTGCCCGGAGCCGGACTTGAACCGGCACGGGGTTGCCCCCGAGAGATTTTAAGTCTCTTGCGTCTACCAATTTCGCCATCCGGGCAGTGTATCGGCGCTTTAGCAGCAATCGCTACACTGACAATGGAGGCTGGAGTCGGAATCGAACCGGCGTACACGGAGTTGCAGTCCGCTGCATAACCACTCTGCCATCCAGCCTAACAAGTCATTGGCGTTAACCAAATGGAGCGGGAAAAGAGATTCGAACTCTCGACCCTCGCCTTGGCAAGGCGATGCTCTACCACTGAGCTATTCCCGCTCGACTCGAGGGCGAATTATACGCATCGCTGCGCGCTTGTCAAACAATCAATTTATCAACGGGTTCAAAGAGCTACTGTGCTGCTGACATTTATGCTGCCTACATTGAGCGACTAAGGTGCGGCCAAGCAGCTTTTAGATACTGAGCCATTGACCAAAGCGTGAGAGCAGCGGCAGCGTACAGAACAACCACGCCCAGTAGCGCGATTTCGTGCCCTGGCGGGAAGGCCAGCAGTACCAGAATGGCGACCATCTGCAGCGTGGTTTTTAGTTTGCCAACCCAAGAGACAGCCACCATGCCGCGTTTACCCATTTCGGCCATCCACTCCCGCAGGGCTGAAATAACGATCTCACGACCGATAATCACCAGTGCGGGCAGCGTCAGGATCAGCGTGTCGAAACGCTCAATTAACAGTGCAAGCGCCACGGCGACCATAAGTTTGTCTGCCACAGGGTCTAAAAAGGCGCCGAAGGGTGTCGACTGATTCCAGCGGCGGGCCAGGTAGCCATCGAGCCAGTCGGTGACCGATGCTAGGGCAAATAAACCAGCGGCAACCGGCATGCTCCAACTGAAAGGTAGATAAAACAGTACTACCAGTAGAGGGATAAAGACGATTCTTGCCAGTGTAAGTATGTTGGGTATATTCATCGCAGGGCGCGATCCTTGCCGGAGAATCATGAAAGTCGGAGTGTAATGTGCGGGTTATTCTATCCCCCTTAGCGCATTGCATCCATGTTAAGAACAAGTTTATCCATTCAGTGCCGTATAAATGGTCTCTGCGAGGGCTGCATTAATTCCGGGCACCCTGGCTAGTTCATCACGGCTGGCCTTTTGTACGCCCTGTAGGCCACCAAAAAAGCGCAGAAGTTCACGCCGCCGTTTAGGGCCTATGCCAGGAATATCCTGCAAAGTAGACGTGCGTCGCGCTTTGTCTCGCGCTGCCCGGTGGCCTGCAATCGCAAAGCGGTGGGACTCATCGCGGATATGCTGGATTAAATGCAGTGCCGGCGAAGCCGGATCTAAAGGTAGCGGGTTATCGCTGGTCTCTAAGAAGAGAGTTTCCAGCCCGGCCTTGCGAGTGGTTCCTTTGGCAACGCCTAGTAGGATGATGTTGGTGACCGAAAGGTCGTTTAGTACCTCGCGTGCCATATTGAGCTGCCCTTTGCCGCCATCCACAATCAGAATATCGGGGGCCACTGCTTCTCCGTTTTTTACCCGCTTCAGGCGCCGCGTCAGCGCTTGTTGCATGGCGGCGTAATCATCCCCTGCTGCGATGCCTTCAATGCGGAAGTGGCGATAGTCACTTTTACGCGGGCCTTGGTGGTCAAACACCACGCAAGACGCCACGGTGGCTTCGCCCTGGCTGTGGCTGATATCGAAACACTCAAGCCGCTCTGGCAGTTTTTCCAGTCCCAGCGCTTTTTGCAGTGCCTCAAACCGCTGAGTGAGCTGGGTTTTATTGGCCAGCTGTGATGCAAGCTGCTGCTCGGCGTTGGTCATGGCGAGGTGCTGCCATTGGGCGCGATGCCCGCGCACTTGGCTTGCTACTCTGACTTTTTTGCCTGCTTGCTGAGAGAGGGTATCGGCAATCAGAGTGCTATCTTCCAGCGGGAGGCTAGTAATTACTTCTCGGGGTACGTTATGCGGCTGGCCAAAATAGTATTGACTAACCACTTCGGTCAGCAGCATTTCTGGCGGCAGGTCTAGATCATTCTTTGGCGTATGGTGCCGAGCGCCCAGTAGACGACCATCACGCACGCTCAATATGGAGATGCCGAGTGCGCCAGTGCGTTGGGCTAAGGCGAAAACGTCTGCGTCGCCGCTCTCGTTATCCACAAACTGGCGCTGCTGCAGCTGGCGTAGCTGCTGGATTTGGTCACGCAGGCGTGCGGCCTCTTCAAAGTGGAGCGCTTGGCTGGCTACTTCCATCTCTTGGGTTAATAGCTGGGTCACGTGCTCGCTTTTGCCTTCTAGGCACATCACCGCATGTTCCACATCCCGGCGATACTCCTCTTCTGAGATGTAATCAACACAAGGGGCGCTGCAGCGCTGAATTTGATACTGCAAGCAAGGGCGAGAGCGGTGGGCAAAAACACTGTCTTCGCAGTTACGGATGCGAAAAATTTTCTGCATCAGTGTCAGGCTCTCTTTTACGGCCCCGCTGCTGGGGTAGGGACCCAGGTAGCGGCCATCGTCGCGACGCTGGCGTGCTCGCTTATATTCCAAAGCGGGGTAGGGGTGGCGGTCAGTGACAAACACAAACGGGTAGGATTTATCATCCCGTAGCAGGATGTTGTAGGGCGGGCGAAGCTCCTTAATTAATGTTTGTTCAAGCAGCAGTGCTTCGGTTTCGCTACGGGTGACCGTAATTTGAATATCGGCAATGCGTGCCACCATCGCCTGGGTTTTGGTATTGAGCTGGCCGCGGAAATAGCTTGCCAGTCGTGCTTTCAAACGCTTCGCTTTGCCGACATAGAGCGTGTTTTGCTCCTCATCCAGCATGCGGTAAACACCGGGTGAAGTGCTGACAGAGCTTAAAAACTGCTTGGCATCAAAAGTCATAGCTGGGCATTGGAGCTCTTAAACGGCAGAAGTTGCGATGGTAGGTCTATCCCATAGTGGCGTCAAAACCTTCGACTAGACCGTGGCGTAAGGCGAGATGGGTCAACTCGACATCACTGGTGACATGTAGCTTATCAAACAAGCGATAACGGTAAGTGTTAACAGTTTTAGGGCTAAGGTGTAGACGGTCAGAAATATCTTGTACTCGCTGACAGTTGACGATCATCAAAGCAATTTGTAGCTCGCGATCAGAGAGCTGGTTAAATGGGCTATCTTCGTCAGTGAAGTGGGCGAGTGCTAGCCGCTGTGCAATTTCTTGGCTTATATAGCGCCCGTTGCGGAAGACTTGGCGAATGGCATCGGTCATTTCCACCGCATCAGCCCCTTTGCTTAAAAAGCCCGATGCACCGGCTTCAAGCATGCGCCTCAGGACGCTGTCCTCTAAGTGGGCGGTAAGAATGATAACCTTAATGTCAGCCAGGGTGCGATGAATACGCCGTGTGGCTTCTAGCCCGCCGATACCCGGCATACGAATATCCATGAGGACAATGTCGGGCTTTAGTTGTCGGCACTGGGCGACGGCGCTCTCTCCATCATCCACTTCGCCCACAATTTTAATATCGGACTCTTCGTTTAGCAGGTGGGCGATGCTGGTTCTCACCAGGTGGTGATCATCGGCAATTAAAACGTTGATCAAAGGTCTGGCTCCTGCAGGTAATCATCGTGGACTCAAGCGATACGCACGCTGCGAACCTATAGAGTGCCACAGCTCTCAGCAAAGGAGAATTAGATGATGCTGGTTTGCTTTAACTAGCGTCTCCCCACTTTTCCACAGGTGGTGCTGTAACTGCCTGAATAGCGTTGAAAATTTCAGTGCTATCAACGAGATCGGGGGCTTTCCCGCCGGTATCATGTTGTTACCCCTAACACCATGAAC
>NZ_JAKGAY010000008.1:0-137401 GCF_021532545.1 Halomonas sp. Cn5-12 | reverse complement strand
GCAACCACTCGTCTACCGAAGGCGGCAGCAGGTAATCGGTCTGGCGATCCACAGGGATGAAGCGGCTCATGGCGATCTTCTCAGCTCGGCGATGACGGTGGTCAGTATCTCACGGTGCAACGGAAAGTCCGACAGGCTGCTAGTCATTGAAAGCGACCCCGAAGAATCACAAGGCACGTTGGCAGATCAAGGCTCCGGCCGCCTCTATAACGACCAGCGTGACCGCAGCACCTCCACCTTTGGCCTGGATTGGCTAGAAAGTCGTGATAAGCGCGAAAACTGGAGCAACCGAATTGGTGCGGGTATTCGCCTTCGCATGCCTCTGGACCCTTACGTACGCTTTACCAGTGAGCGGCTTTGGGATATTGGCGACGGCCTCTGGCAGTTAGAGTCTTTCAACCGAGTATCCTGGTTTAATAATGATGGTTACTCAGCGCGTACTACTTGGGACATGGGCCGACCGCTATCGGAAAATCGCCATCTACGCTTCATTACCACGGTTCAATGGCGCGAAGAAGAAGACACCTTAGAATATAGCGAAGTGGCTGAGTTGAATCAGCGACTAAATGACCGCAGCGCCATGCGCTACTCTGCCATTGCGATTGGTGAAAGCGCTTCTAACCCGCGCATGACCAATTACTACCTACAGACGCGCTACCGTCGCGATCTTCATAAAGGGATTCTGTTTGGAGATGTGATTCCTGAACTGCATTTCCAGCGTGAAGATAGCTACGACCCGCGCTGGGCAATGACCGTACGCCTAGAAATGTACTTTCAGCGGGCAATTCAGCGGGACTACTTTGAGTTTTAGCGCTACCTAACACAAGCCCCTAGCCGATGAGCATCAGCGCACTATATGGCCGATGCTCATCGCTTTTTGGTTAAAGCCGCAAACCACCGTCGCATTCAATAATACGCGCAGTGAAGTAGTCGTTATCAAACACAAACGCCACGCTTTGAGCAATATGGTCAGGCCCACCTAAATGCTTTAATGGAACGCTGGCGGCAATTCTTTCCAGCATGTCTGGGCGCATTGAGGCAGTCATCTCAGTCTCGATAAACCCTGGCGCCACAGTGCCGGTGCGAATTCCATAGCGCGCCAGCTCTTTCCCCCACGTCACTGTTAGCGCATGTACCCCCGCCTTTGCCGCTGCGTAGTTACTTTGCCCCATATTACCCGCACGGGAAATACTAGAAATATTGACGATAACGCCTTCGTGCCCAGCCTCGACCATGTGCGTCGCCGCTTCACGCCCACATAGGAATACACCTGTTAGGTTAACGTCCAGCACACGCTGCCATGAAGCGAGCGACATGCGCTTTTCTACAACGCCACCTTTCGCTTTAATCAACATCCCATCGTCAGTAATACCTGCATTATTCACACAGCCACTGACAGGCCCCAAGCGCTGGGCGATATCAGCGAAGACATGCTGAACCGATTGCTCGTCTGCCACATTAGCAACAAATGCATGGGCAGATACCCCCTCAGAACCAAGCGCAGAGACCGCGCCATCTAAAGCCTCTGCACTCATATCAATGAGGGCAATCTGAGCACCCCGCTTGCCTAACCGCTTGGCAATGGCAAACCCTAATCCACGGGCACCACCGGTAATCGCCACCACTTTTTTATCTAATTGCATCTCTTTCTCCTTAAGCAAGCGTGCTGACAGCTAGCGAGTACCAACAACACGCACTCTCTCACCCACATTTGTGCACCGCAGCATATAAGAGCCAGTTTAAAATATCGAGCAGCCTTTGGCTTGCCAAACCACACTTGCTGCTTGTTTTTTATATTTCTGTCACCATATTCAACGATTACGCCTGTTTTGGAGTCGTCCATGCCTATTCTTCTCTTTATTTCGCTGTTCACTCTACTGGACTTTGTGCTGCTTTTTACCATCGGCGGCCAAATAGGCCTGCTAACCACGCTTTTATTAGTGCTAGGCACAGGCTTTATCGGGCTTTACCTCATTCGCAAGGAAGGCGTTTCTACTTTTGCCCGCGCACGCCAGCGCATGCAGATGGGTGAAATACCTTCCCAAGAGCTGCTTACTGGAGCTGCGCTAATCTTTGGTGGGGCGCTTTTGCTCGCCCCGGGGTTTCTATCGGATGCACTGGGCATTGCCTGCCTCATACCCAATGCGCGCCAGTTGCTGATGAAAGCACTGACCTGGGCGGGGCTCAAAACCGCAACGGCCAAGCAACACACTTACCAGAGCGGCTCTTCAGGCTGGGAGCAGAACACTCAGCGCGACTATTCCAACACGCAAAACGGCCCAATTGAGGGAGAGTTTATTAGCGGCGACGATACGCCTCGTCGCCGCTAAGTGCTTATCGCCTTTGCAAACCGCTATTGTGTAATTTTTTTCTTATCCACCCCTTGAAAGGTGTTGGCTAGCCCCCATTTTTGAGTCAGCACACAGGTTCGGTGAAAGCTACGCTTTCGCCATAAACATGAAGGCAACGTGCCTTCACTTTCCGAGGGCTTAGCCCACGGAAATCACTTTAAGCTAACTGCCCTTTTTGGGCTTTGACGAACCTCAGGAGAACGTGAGCATGAATATCCGTCCTTTGCACGATCGCGTTGTGATCCGTCGCGTGGAAGAAGAGCAGAAAACCGCTGGCGGCATCGTGCTACCGGGTAATGCACAGGAAAAACCCACGCGTGGCGAAATCCTGGCTGTTGGCAATGGCCGCATTCTCGACAACGGCGACGTGCGCCCGCTGGATGTAAAAGTTGGCGATACGGTGATTTTCAAAGACGGCTACGGCGTTGAAAAGCAAAAAATCAACGGCGAAGAAGTTCTGATCATGAGCGAAGCCGATATCCTGGCCGTCGTTGAAGGCTAATCCGCATCGGCTACTTACTTTCACTTTTCTATTTCAATATTTAGGAAGTAACGAACATGGCAGCTAAGCAAGTTAAGTTTTCTGATGATGCTCGTAAACGCATGGCGCGCGGCGTCGACATTCTGGCAAACGCCGTAAAAGTTACGCTGGGCCCGAAAGGCCGCAACGTAGTGCTGGACAAGTCGTTTGGCGCACCGACTGTGACCAAAGATGGTGTATCGGTTGCCAAAGAGATCGAACTGAAAGACAAGTTCGAAAACATGGGCGCCCAGATGGTAAAAGAAGTTGCTTCAAAAACTTCTGACGCTGCGGGTGACGGCACCACCACCGCCACCGTTCTGGCTCAAGCGATTGTCGCGGAAGGCCTGAAAGGCGTTACTGCCGGTATGAACCCGATGGATCTTAAGCGCGGCATCGACCAAGCGGTCGCTGCGGCGGTGAAAGAGATCCAGGCAATGTCTGTACCCTGCACCGACACCAAATCCATTGCCCAGGTAGGTACTATCTCTGCCAACGGCGACAAGCGCATTGGCGAAATCATCGCTGAAGCGATGGAAAAAGTCGGTAAAGAAGGCGTCATCACCGTTGATGAAGGTCGCGGCTTTGAAGACGAGCTGGAAGTGGTTGAAGGTATGCAGTTCGATCGCGGCTACCTCTCGCCCTACTTCGTCACCAATCAAGACACCATGACCGTTGAGCTGGAAGACCCTTACATCCTGCTCGTCGACAAGAAAATCTCCAACATCCGCGAACTGCTGCCGGTGCTGGAAGCCGTTGCCAAGCAAGGCAAGCCGCTGGCCATCATCGCCGAAGATATCGAAGGCGAAGCGCTGGCAACGCTGGTCGTGAACAACATGCGTGGCATCGTGAAAGTCGCGGCTGCCAAAGCACCTGGCTTCGGCGACCGTCGCAAAGCCATGCTGCAGGATATCGCTATCCTGACGAACGGCACCGTGATCTCCGAAGAAGTAGGTCTGACCCTTGAGCAGGCAAACCTGGATCACCTGGGTACTGCCAAGCGCATGACCATGTCCAAAGAGAACACCACCATCATCGATGGCGCAGGTGCCGAGGACGACATCGAAGCGCGCGTTAACCAAATCCGCGCGCAAATCGAAGAAACGTCCTCTGACTACGACAAAGAGAAGCTGCAAGAGCGCGTTGCCAAACTGGCAGGCGGCGTTGCCGTTATCCGCGTCGGTGCGGCGACCGAAGTCGAAATGAAAGAGAAGAAGGCCCGCGTCGAAGATGCGCTGCACTCGACTCGCGCTGCCGTAGAAGAAGGCGTCGTACCTGGCGGTGGTACTGCCCTGGTTCGCGTGATGGCCAAAGTACAGGGCCTGACCGGTGACAACGAAGATCAGAACCACGGTATCAACATGGCGCTGCGTGCCATGCAGGCACCGCTGCGTCAGATCGTCACCAACGCGGGCGAAGAAGCCGCTGTGGTCATCAATCGCGTCAAAGATGGTGAAGGCAACTTCGGTTACAACGCACAAACCAGCGAGTACGGCGACCTGTTCGAAATGGGTGTTCTCGACCCGGCAAAAGTAACCCGCACTGCATTGCAGTCTGCTGGTTCCGTTGCTGGCCTGATGATCACCACCGAGTGCATGATCGCCGACGACCCGGAAGAGAAAGAAGCTGCCCCGGATATGGGCGGCATGGGCGGAATGGGTGGCATGGGCGGCATGATGTGATGCACCCATGAGCCTAACGCTCTGACGTTGAACGTCATCAAGAACCCCGCTTCGGCGGGGTTCTTTCATTAGTACCGACGTCATGGCGTCATAAAGCGTGCTACCATCACCGACTTTATTTGGCAGCTTTTAGGTTCGACTTCCCGTGCTTTCCAATATTCGTATCGTGCTGGTGCAAACGTTCCACCCAGGCAACATAGGCGCAACAGCCCGCGCCATGAAAACCATGGGGTTGACGGAGCTCGTGCTGGTCAATCCTCGTACCTTCCCCGATGAAGAAGCCACTCGCCTAGCCGCCGGCGCAACGGACGTATTAGAAAACGCTCGCTGCGTAAAGACACTCGAAGAGGCCGTGAATGACTGCGTGCAAGTGGTCGGTGCCAGCGCTCGGCTGCGCAGCATGCCACTGCCCCATTTCGACGAGCCTGACGAGATGGCCCAGCAAGTCATCGACAACGCCCACCAAGCCCCGGTGGCCCTGGTATTTGGCCGCGAACGCTCCGGGTTGACCAACGATGAGATTCGCTGCTGCAGCCACCAAGTCAGCATTCCCGCCAATCCCGAGTATGGCATTCTCAATCTATCGCAAGCGGTTCAGATTCTAGCCTACGAAGTGCACCGCGCCTGGCGCAAGCGCAACGCCAGCGGCTATGAGTATCAGCGCCCGCTGGAAGCGACGCCGCCTAGTCGCCAACAGTTTGGCTATTTCCAGGAACATCTTGGCCGCTTGATGCAGCAAAGCGGTTTTTTAACCCAGCCCCACGCCCGTACCGAAGAGCAGCTTCAAGCGCTGTTTGCCCGTGCACAGCCTAGCCGCAAAGAGCTGTCCCTACTCCGTGGTCTGCTAAGTGCCTTTGAAGCGCACTTGCCTAAACAGTAACGTCTTATCCACTCAACGCGCTTTCATCAAGCACTTCCATCAAAAAAGGGCAGCCTCAGCGCTGCCCTTTTGGTAAGTATTGAGTGTGCTTAAAGCGTCATGGCCGCCAGCCAACCAAACGCAATCAGCGGAAGGTTATAGTGAAGGAAGGTCGGCACGACGCTATCCCACATATGGTCATGCTGGCCGTCCACGTTCAATCCTGAGGTGGGCCCCAAAGTGGAATCCGAGGCTGGCGACCCCGCATCGCCCAAAGCGGCAGCGGTGCCCACCAGCACTACGGTCGCCATGGGTGAGAAACCAAACTGCACGGCCAGTGGTACGAAGATCGCCGCAATGATGGGAATGGTTGAGAACGAAGAGCCGATGCCCAGGGTAATGAACAGGCCGACCAGCAGCATGACCAAAGCGGCCAAGCCACGATTATCGCCAAACAGATCGAAGGCACCCGCCACCAGCGAGTCGATATCGCCGGTAGCTTTCATGACTTCCGCAAAGCCTGCCGCCGAAATCATGATAAAGCCAATCAAAGCCATCATCCGCATACCGCTGGTGAACAAATCATCAGCCTCGCGCCATTTGAAAATACCACCCAATGACAGCAAGCCGATACCCACCAAGCCTCCAACGATCATCGAGCCAGTGTAGAGCTGAAGGCCTAACGCCGCCACGATCGCCACGCCTGACACGACTAACCCTAAGAGGTGCGGTTCGACAGGCGTGTGCGTCTGGCCATTGAGCGCGGCCACGTCCTTGCTCGCGTAGCTACGCTGGCCGCGATAGCTAAACAGTAGGGCGACCAACAGGCCCATGGCCATACCACCCACCGGAAGCGCCATGGCCATGGGCACCATGCCACGCGAGATTTCCAGCCCTAGTGGCTCTCCGGCACTGTTCAGGTTTGCCAACAAAATATCGTTCAAGAAGATCGCCCCGAATCCTACCGGCAGCAGCATATAGGGTGCCGTAAGACCAAAGGTCAGCGCGCAGGCCACGGCACGGCGGTCGAGTTGCAGGCGATTCATCACCGCCAGCAGCGGTGGAATCAGCACGGGAATGAACGCGATATGGACCGGAATGGCATTTTGTGAGGAGATGGCGACCAGTAACACGGCCACCAACAGCAACATCTTCACCCGCGCTTGGTGGGCGGCGGTCGCCTCTTTACCTAGCAAGGTGATCAATCGATTTGCCAGCATGTCCGGCAACCCAGAACGAGAGATGGCCACGGCAAAAGCGCCTAAGGTTGCGTACGCCAGCGCCACCTGCGCGCCTCCGCCGACGCCCTCGTTGAACGCGCTGAGCGTATCGTCCAGGGAAAGGCCTCCGACCAGCCCCCCTACTAACGCACCGACCACCAGCGCAAATACAACGGACACACGAAGAAGCGACAGTGCCACCATGACGAGCACTGCGAGAATTACTGCATTCATGGAAATACCCAGGGTTATTGGAAGGTCATCAACGCCAAAGGTGGCGGATTTTAACAGATGGGGCGCGCTTAAGCAGGCGAAAGTGACGCTCTCTTTTGGTTACGACTTTAGTCACAACACTATTGCTGCGATGCAATATAATACCTAGTATTCCGGCCTTTGTTTACACGCACCGATGACTAAATTAACAAATACTTTGGAGCCTGTATGGGCATGCTCGCTATTATCGTCTCATTGTTGCTGTTGATGCTGCTGGCCTACCGAGGTATCTCGGTCCTCCTGCTTGCGCCGTTAATGGCCGCGTTAGCGGTTTTACTATCAGGCGACGGCGCTTTTTTACTGCCGATTTACACCGACACCTTCATGGGCGCCCTGGGTAACTATGTTATGCAGTTCTTCCCGCTCTTCTTGCTTGGTGCGCTCTTCGGTCAGTTGATGGCAGATTCAGGCGCCGCGCAGTCCATTTCCAACGGTATCGTCAAGCGGCTGGGCACGCATCACGTGGTGCTGACGGTCGTCATGGCCTGCGCCGTTCTGACCTATGGCGGCGTCTCGCTGTTCGTCGTGGCCTTTGCCATTTACCCGATCAGCCGTGAGCTGTTCCGCCAGGCCAATGTGCCCAAGCGCCTCATCCCCGCCTCCATCGCTCTAGGCTCCTTCACCTTTACCATGACGGCGTTGCCCGGCACGCCAGCCATCCAAAACGCGATTCCCATCCCTTACTTTGGCACCAACAGCTTCGCGGCACCGGGGCTTGGCATCATTGCTGGGTCGATCATGCTAGGCCTAGGAACGTTCTACCTTCAGTCGCGAGTCAAGAAAGCCGCTGCCCAAGGGGAGGGTTACGGTACTCACACGGAGCGTGAAACCGATACCCACAGCGACACCGACACAGCACCCGGCATGCCGCTGGCCATCGCGTTGATCCCACTGGTTATGGTGATTGGCCTCAATGCCCTCTTTACTTACGGGGTATTCCCGGCCATGGACCTGAGCTTCATCAGCGACGCGTTCGATAACGTCACACCCAGCCGACAGACCGGGCTTTGGGCCATTCTGACTGCCCTGCTGAGCGCCTCGGCTTGGCTGATCATCACCCGCTGGCGCCACTGGCAAGACTTGAAAGCCACCATCAATCAAGGCTGCTTTGGTTCGCTGCTACCTATTTTCAACACGGCCTCTGAAGTGGGTTACGGCGCGGTCATCGCCAGCTTGGCAGGCTTTGCCATCCTTCGCGATGCGGTGCTCAATGTCTCCCCCGGCAACCCCCTCATCTCCGAAGCCATGGCCATGAGCGTGCTGGCGGGGATTACCGGCTCCTCATCGGGCGGCTTGTCGATTGCCTTGCAAACCTTGGGTAGCGAGTATCTGGCCATGGCGCAACAGGCTGGCATCGACCCAGAACTCATGCACCGCGTGGCGACGCTGGCCGCGGGCGGCATGGATACGCTCCCCCACTCCGGCGCTGTCATCACACTTCTGGCCATCTGCGGGCTGACCCACCGCCAGTCGTATGGCAATGTCGCCATGGTCACCATCGTGCTCCCCATCGCCGCGCTGATGAGTGTGATTACGCTCGGCACCCTATTTGGAAGCTTCTAAAGTCGCCAATGCCATGCGATAGTTGATTAACGCGTTAATCAATCCACCATAAGAGACGTGCCATGGCCCTTCAGAAACACCATACGCTACTGTTGATCGTGCTCGCCAGCTTGGTTATTTCCACGGCCATGGGGCTACGTCATGGGTTCGGGCTGTTTCTCGAGCCCATGAGCAGCGATTTCGGCTGGGGGCGCGGCATCTTTGCGTTCGCACTGGCCGTCCAAAACCTCATTTGGGGGCTGTCCCAGCCGTTTACCGGGGCGCTGGCCGACCGTTTTGGCGCGGCCAAAATCATCGTGGCGGGCGGCATCCTCTACGTACTGGGGCTCTGCTTCATGAGCCTCTCGAGCAGCGCGCTCGGCATGACTGTCAGCGCGGGTCTGCTGATTGGCTTCGGCCTATCGGGAACGACGTTTTCGGTGATTCTGGGCGCCGTCGGCCGGGCCGTTCCCGCTGAGAAGCGCAGCATGGCCATGGGGATCGTCAGTGCGGCGGGCTCGTTTGGTCAATTTGCCATGCTGCCCGGCACGCTGGGATTGATCGAGTGGCTAGGCTGGTCCTCTGCGCTGTTGGCCATGGGGGCGATTGCCGCACTCATGATACCGCTGGGCGCCATGCTCAAAGACCGGCCCAGCCCCAAGGCTCTGGGCGACTTAAGCCTGCGCGATGCGCTTAATGAAGCGGCGGGGCAAAAAGGATTTTGGCTACTTTGCCTGGGCTTTTTCGTCTGCGGCTTCCAAGTGGTATTCATTGCGGTCCACTTGCCGGGCTACCTGTTCGATAACGGCTTGGCCGTCCAAGTCGGCACCACGGTGCTCGCGCTGGTGGGCCTGTTCAATATCGTGGGCACCTACACCGCTGGCTGGATGGGAGGTATCTGGTCGAAACCGCGCCTATTGAGCTGGCTTTACCTCATCCGGGGCGTGATCATCACGGCTTTTATCGCCCTGCCCCTGACGACGACCAGCGCTTATCTCTTCGGGATCGCCATGGGGCTGTTATGGCTCTCCACCGTTCCGCTCACCAACGGTATCGTCGCATCGGTGTTTGGCGTTCGCCATCTCTCGATGTTGGGTGGTATCGTGTTTCTCTTTCATCAGCTGGGCTCGTTCATGGGCGTGTGGCTGGGTGGATTTTTGTACGACCTCACCGGCCACTACGATACGGTGTGGCAGATTGCCATCGTGCTGTCCGTGGTCGCCGCCGCGCTCCACTGGTTCATCAGTGAGAAGCCGCTGGCACGCCCCTCTGCGGGACAGGTGACGACATGATGCGTTCCAGTCTATGGTGGAGTTTGATTGCTCTACCGATAGTGAGTGGCTTGATATTGCTGGCATGGTGGGGCTGGCACGCACTAGACCCTTCGATGCTGCTGTTAGGTAGCCAACTTTGTTGACTAGAGAACACTCGCAACGTGTCCTAGATCAAAAGAAACGACATGCGTAACCATTACACTGATGAGCATAGACGTATCAGCCATTAAAAAAGGGCGCTAATGAACTTTATCCACTCTCTCGCCCTGCAGATCAAAAACAGCCTTCGGGATTTGCTACCCGTTGTGCTGGTTATGAGCTTCTTTCAAACGCTCGTCATCCAACAACCTCTCCCCGATACATTGGCGCTTTTCGATTTAGCACTAGGGCTACTGTTTGTAGTGATCGGGCTAACGCTCTTCATCAAGGGGCTAGAGCTGGGACTGTTTCCTTTAGGAGAGAACCTTGCACGTGCTTTCGTTCATAAAGGTTCTGTCGTTTGGCTCCTTCTATTTGCTTTTGCACTGGGGTTTGGATCCACCGTCGCAGAGCCAGCACTGATTGCCGTGGCGGCTCGTGCAGCGATTGTCGTCTCCGAAAGCGGTCTGATCGAGAATAGCAGTCTCGCCCAAACGTCCTTTGCGTTCACGCTCCGCATGATCGTAGCGCTTTCCGTAGGAACCGCCGTGGTCGTTGGCGTACTGCGTATCTTTAAAGGCTGGCCGCTGCATTTGATGATCATTGGTGGTTATATTCTTGTACTACTCTTGACGCCGTTAGCGCCTGCTGAGCTCGTTGGCATTGCTTATGATTCGGGCGGTGTCACGACATCGACCATTACCGTCCCTCTAGTTACGGCACTCGGTGTTGGCTTGGCCACGGCCATCAAAGGCCGCAACCCTATGCTGGACGGCTTTGGTTTGATTGCATTTGCTTCCGTTATGCCCATCATTTTCGTACTGCTTTTCGGTATTGTTGGCCTTGATCTCGTTGCAGAGGGAAGATCATGAATATGCTGGCTATTTTTTGGGGGACGCTACGCGATATTCTTCCCATCGTGGCGATTATTTTTGGCTTCCAATATTTGGTGATCCGCAAGCCGGTCAAACGGTTTCTAAAGGTCGCTATTGGTTTTTTCATGGTATGGGTAGGACTTTCTTTCTTTTTGATAGGGCTAGAGCAAGCCCTGTTTCCCATGGGTGAGTTGATGGCCAGCCAATTGACGCACCCCGATTTTCTACCTGCCATGACAGAGGGGGCTCAGCGGCATTGGAGCGACTACTACTGGGTCTATATTTTCGCGTTTACGATTGGCGCAAGCACTACGATTGCCGAGCCATCGCTGATCGCGGTGTCGATCAAAGCTGGCGAAATATCCGGTGGTACGATCAACCCTTTTACCCTGCGGCTCGCCGTTGCCCTCGGCATGGCCTTTGGAATCACCCTGGGCGCATGGCGCATCGTCATGGGCCTACCTTTGCAGTGGTTCGTGCTAGGAGCCTACTGCCTAGTGATTGTCCAAACCCTGCGATCCCCAAAGTCGATTATCCCTCTTGCATTCGATGCCGGGGGCGTCACGACATCGACCATTACCGTGCCGATCATCGCCGCGCTAGGTCTTGGATTAGCCTCCTCGATACCCGGTCGTAGCGCGTTAATGGATGGCTTTGGAATGATCGCGCTTGCCTGCCTATTCCCTATTATAACGGTGATGGGATACGCCCAAATTGCTCGATGGCAAAGCAATAGGCCATCGAAAATACAGCCGCTCTCAGGCACGTCAGTGACAAAGTCTCATCAAGGAGATACCCATGCGCTTTAAACTCATTGTCGCGCTTGTAGAAGATGAGCTAAGCGACCAGATACTTCAGGCAGCTAGAGATGCTGGAGCCACCGGCGCCACTGTCATCAATAACGCGCGTGGCGAAGGCTTAAAAAAAGCAAAAGGCATTTTTGGCATGGACATTACGTCGCAACGTGACGTGCTGCTCTTTTTAGTGGAGGAGCATATTAGCCGTTCAATTCTCGAAGCGATCGCGGAAGTGGGTGCATTTGACGACACGTCGGGAACAGGCATCGCCTTTCAGCTAGACGTCGAGGATGCGGTAGGCGTCGCACACCAAGTGAAATCCCTCGAAGATGCATTCGATCAACCGCTAGGCTAGAGAGAGGCTTTAACAATGGCAAGCTCATCACTGACGGAGCGCACTGCCCAGGACGTCATGCACTCCCGCTATGTGACGACCGATGGTTTTATGACCGTTACTGACGGCATTGAACTAATGAGGCAATACGATGCCACCGCTATCATCGTTGATAGGCGCGATGAGAAAGATGAACTGGGGCTTGTGTTAGCCTCTGATATTGCTAAAAAAGTGCTCGCAGTCAATCGCTCTGCAGACCGTGTAAGCCTTTACGAAATCATGAGCAAACCGATCATTAGCGTCCGTCCGGAAATGAATATTCGCTATTGCGCTCGCCTGTTTGCTCAGTTTGGTTTATCCCAAGCACCGGTCGTCGATGCAAAACACAGCGTCATTGGGATCATCGACTACCCACGGCTCGTCATCGGGTGGGAAACTAATTAGCGCCTCCCAAGCTTCGATGCCGCCAAAGCCGCATCAGCACACCGTGCTTTGGCGAAAACAGCAGCGCCGTGAAGAAGCACCCCGTTGCTACCAAGACGATGGTGCCACCGGACGCTACGTCAAACGCAAACGAGAGCCATAGCCCCAACACGGCAGACCCCACCCCAATCCCCACGGAGATAAACAGCATCGTTTTGAAGCGGTCGGTCAGCAAGTGGGCCGTGGCGCCCGGCGTAATCAGCATGGCCACCACGAGGATGATACCGACGGTTTCCAAACTGGCCACGATGGTGAGCGTGAGCAGTAGAATCAAACCGTAATGTATCACTCCCGTATTGAAGCCAAGCGCTTGGGCCTGCGTGGGATCGAAGGCGTAAAGCATGAGCGGACGATAAGCCAGCCATACCACCAACAGCGCAACAAGGCTGGCCGCCAACGTGAGCAATAGTGCCGACTGCTGCACTCCGAGCACGTTGCCAAACAGGATATGCATCAAGTGAGTGCTAGAGGCGATCTTACTGATCAAGACCACGCCCAGCGCAAATGCCCCGGTAAACATGATCCCCATGGCGGCATCGGATTTGATGCGCGTGTGCCGCTCGATTGCCCCAATACCGAGCGACGTCAGCGCTCCAGTGACGAAGGCACCGATAAAAAAAGGCAGGCCCAGCAGGTAGGCAACCGCCACCCCAGGCAGCACCGCATGAGAGATCGCATCCCCCAGCAACGACCAACGCTTGAGCACGACGTAACACGAAAGCATGCCGCAGATGGCTCCCACCATCATCGACGTGAGCAGCGCACGCTGCATGAAGGCGTACTGAAACGCCTCTGATACGCTGTCGGGCATTAGGTTCACGGGCACCATCAGCGCCGCAATGAGCCCCGCCACCAGCGCACTACTCCAAACATCCAACGTTTCTAACATTCAAGTCGCCTATTCTTTGCTGGCAAATGCAGGAAGGCGGACACGCCCGACATCCGCTGGAGAATTTGCAATAGAACTCACCGCAAGTTCGGCCAACTTGCTATCGCTCAGCATTTCGTCGGGCGCGCCCTCGCCGCGAATGAATCGATTGATCAGTACCACATGGTCCACGTAGCGACGCGCGCCCGGCATATCGTGCGTCACCATCACGATGGTTCGCCCGGCTTCGCGTTCGCGTTTGAGCACGTCGAGAATGAGTCGCTCGCTAGGTGGGTCGACCCCCGCGAGCGGCTCATCGAGCAGCAGGATACTCGCCTCTTGCGCTAACGCACGCGCTAGCAGCACGCGTTTTTTTTGTCCGCCCGATAAGGCCCCGATCGGCCGCTCGGCATATGCCAGCATATCAACGTCGTTTAACGCCTTTTCCACCGCATCACGATGCCGTGACGAATGCCAACGCGCAGGAAGCAGCCTCCGCCACCACGCATCTTGACGCATGTGGCCATAGCGGGCGCTCATCACGGTTTCCCACACCGAAATAGGGAAGTCCCACTCGATGGCCTCTCGCTGGGCCATGTAGGCAATGCGCCCGGCTTTTCGATGATGCTCGATGGCTTGACCAAATGCCGTCACGCGGCCGCGTAAGGGTTTCATACTACCGGTCAGCACGTGAAACAGCGTCGACTTGCCTGCGCCGTTCGGCCCGACGATGGCCGTCCAACGCCCGCTTGGCAGCGAGAGGTGGATATCCTCTAGCACGGGCTGACGCTGGTAAGCCGCATAGACACCGCTCACATCGATGGCGCTGGCGGGTTGAGACGGTAGTGAGGACATCGTGATTTACTCGCTAGCCAAGTAGCGACGCAGCAAGGCAACGTTATGACGCTGCATGGCAAAGTAATCGGCAGCCTCCCCGTCAGGCTCACTCAACGAGTCGACATACAGCGGCCCGGCAACGGGAAGCCCCGTATCACGTGCGATACTGGTCACATGGCGGTCAGAAATCGTGCTTTCCCAAAACAGTGCCGCCGGTTGACGCTCGTTGATTCGATCGATGACCCGCATCAACTGACGCGGAGAGCCCTCTGTTTCGGCATTGGTCCCCCAAACGCCGTCGTGCTCGAACCGATACGCGTCGGCAAAGTAGAGAAAGGCTGCTTCACTGGATAGCAGCACGCGGCGCTCTTCGGGAATGGCTTCGAGCGTTTCTTGGAGCTCGACATGTAGGTCGTGCAGTTGCGCTTCCAGTGCCGCTGCACGCTGCTGAATCGCATCGGCTTGATGGGGCAGGCTATCCTCCAACGTGTTGGCAATGGCTTGTACATAGGCACTGGCAGCCCGAGGGTCCATCCACAGGTGTGGGTCCACGTCGCCTTCCATCTCACCGGTGACGATCGTTTGCGTCGGGTAACCCGACGCCTCTGCCACGGCGATCATAGGTATGTCATCGTTGACCGTCGCCGATACTTGGCGCATCCACTGCTCGAGCTGATAGCCGTTATAAAAAACGATGTCGGCGTCCTCGAGCGCAGCAAAATTATCTGGGGTTAGCTCCCACTCGTGCACTTCGGCGTTGATCGGTGTCAGCACCGTGACGTTCGCATCATCGCCGGCCACTTTCTTCACCAAGTCGCCAAGAACTGAAAACGTCACGGCAATCTCGATGGGCGGATTTTGCAACTCATCGGCCTGAGCACTGGTCAAAACGCCACACCAGGCGAACGGCACGCTCAAAGCTGCTAGCAAGTATGGTTTAGCCACTGGATCTCTCTTCTGTGCTAGGCTCGTGTTACAGATAACTTTAGCTCAACAAAAAAGCAATGTGCAAACAGTTTAGCCTTGGCTAACAATTATCTTCAAAAATGCGCTACCATCGCCAATTAACGTTTCCACTAACTTTGATAACCTTTGCCAATGAGTGATCACCAACAGCGGCGCACCTCCTCCCCCTCTGGACACAGTGGTGATGCACTACCGCCTGTGGAACAGCACGCACAGCAGTATGAAACGGTGCGCAATGCACACGAAACCGAGTTGATCGAAGATTATGTCGAGCTAATTGGCGATTTAATTCGGCATCGCGGCGAGGCACGCGCCGCCGATATCGCCAATCGTATGGCAGTAAGCCAAGCAACCGTATCGAAAATGATTCGTCGCTTGAATGAACTAGGATTAGTGACCAGCAAGCCCTATCGCTCGCTTTTTTTGACCGAAGAGGGTCAGAAAATGGCGGAAACGTCTCGGGCTCGCCACGACATTGTATTGCACTTTTTACGGGCGCTCGGCGTAGATGACAGTACGGCAAGAATTGATGCCGAAGGGATGGAGCATCACGTCAGCGATAAGACGCTCACCATCATGCAGCGCTTCACCGAACAGCAGATTAAGTAGCCGCCCTCTCTCCCTAACGGGGCAGCCGAAGGTCCCACATTTTCAACCCACCATTAACCCTAAGGCTGCTACAACTTAACTTAAATAGAAAACACCAGCCACTTTTTCCCGACCTCGACATCGGTCAACAGAAAAGTGGATGCCCACGGTCAGGGGCATTGAAGATCTCATAAATCATTGAGGTGCAACGATATGATTGCAGCCAACCTTACAGCCGACTCATTGATAGAAATTAATTTAGACTATGTGACGTCGCGTAGGGAAGGCTAGAAATGGAGGCGACCCCAAAAGCCACATCCCGGCACACGCAGCCACCACTACCGTTGCTCCCTTCCGGGCCTGGCGGGGTTCGCAGTTTAGCGTTGCGGGAGGACCTAAGGGGCCACCATAGTCGCATGCGTTTGAATGCATACTGACGCTGATTGGTGGCTACGCCCTGATTTGAACAGGGGACCCCATCATTATGAGTGATGTGCTCTAACCAACTGAGCTACGTAGCCTTTCCGACATCAGCGGGTGCAGAGTATGCCTATATTAGCGGCAAAAGGCAAGCCGAAATGGCCTGCCTTTTCATACGCTCAGCGCACGCGCTTACAACGCCGACTGTACGGCAGGTAACGCGTCGCCGCCATCACGCGTCGTCACGCCTTCCAACCACGCCTCCAATACATCGGGATGTGCACTCAGGTAGTCACGCGCCGCTTCGCGAGGCTCGACCCCCTCGTCCATGATGGCGCTCATCAGCTGGTTTTCCATCTCCAGCGTGAACGTCATGTTGCTCAGCAACTCACCGACGTTTGGGCAGGACTCGACGAAACCAGTGCGAGTATTAGTGTAGACCGTCGCGCCTCCGAGATTCGGGCCAAAATAGTCGTCTGCATCAGACAGGTACGCCATCTCGAAATTGGTGTTCATGGGGTGCGGCTCCCAACCCAGGAAAACCATCCACTTTTCATTGGGAACCCGAGCGCTCAACTCGGCCAGCATGCCCGCCTCGCTGGAGTCGATTACTTGCCAGTCACCTAGCCCATAGGCGTCATCATCAATCATCTGCTGGATGAGTTCGTTACCGTCATTACCTGCTTCAATGCCGTGAATGCGTTGCTCAAACTGCTCTGCGTGCTCGGCTAAATCGTTAACAGAAGTCACGCCAGCGTCATACACATACTGAGGCACCGCCAAGGTATATTTAGCGCCTTCAAGGTTGGCGACTAAGCGCTCCACTTCTCCACGCTCAATATAGGGGTCACTGATAGAGGCCATCGACGGCATCCAGTTACCCAAAAACACATCAAAATCGTTATTACGCATACCTGCATAAGCGATGGGAACCGAGACGGTATCTACACGCGGCTCGTAGCCAAGCGCTTCGAGTACTTCGCTGGCCAGCGCTGTGGTCGCCGTAATATCAGTCCAACCCACCTCAGCAAAACGAACGCTACTGCATTCATTAGCAAAAGCCGAGACGGGTAAAAAAGCGGTGACAAATAAAGTACCCAAACGACGCGTTGTTACTTGTTTCATAAAGCTCTTCTCTCATGATCTGTTTTATTGACACACGCTCTGCAAACCGTACTGATGCAGAGGTGAGAAGCGATCAGGCATACTTTTATTAATTGAACGTTCAATAAAAAAATGCCATCATACTCAGGTAACCATGCCTACTCCTGCTTTTCAAGGTTAGGAGCCAATGGGCATTCAACGTCATTAGGAGATAGCTGTGCCTAAGGTGGGAATGGAACCAATACGCCGCCAGCAGTTAATCAAGGCCACCATGGCGGCCATTGATGAGGTTGGCCTTGCCGAAGCGACGGTGATGCGCATCGCCCGTCACGCGGGGGTTTCCGCAGGCATTATCAGCCACTACTTTGGCGGTAAAGATGGCCTGCTCGAAGCCACGATGCGACAAATTTTGACGGACTTAAGCGATGCCGTCGCCGCGCGGCGCCATGCGTTAGAAGACGATTCACCGCGTGCGCACATTGGCGCCATTATTGAAGGCAACTTTGATCGCACCCAGGTCACCGGACCCGCCGCTAAGACGTGGTTAGCCTTCTGGGCCAGCAGCATGCACAAGCCCGTACTTCAGCGGCTTCAGTATGTGAACGACCGTCGTCTTTACGCCAACCTATGTCATCAATTTCAACGTGTCATGCCCAAAGCGGATGCCCGCAACGCCGCTCGTGGCCTAGCCGCCATGATCGATGGTTTATGGCTGCGCGGTGCGTTAACGCCTGAAGGCCTGGATGCCGCAGAAGCGCGCCATCTTGCGCACACCTATCTCGACCAGTTACTGACTCATTACGGATGCTCTCAAGACGCATCCACTGCCGATTTTAAATAAGGAGATCAACATGACCGCTCAAAGCGCACAACCCCTCTATATTGGTGGTCGCCCGGTTGATGCCACCTCCGGCGAAACATTTACCGTTACCAATCCTTATGATGGCAGCCTGCTGGCCACGATTGGTCAGGCAAGCCAAGTCGATGTCGACAGCGCCGTTCAGGCAGCACAGCGTGGCCAGCGTGAATGGGCCGCCATGACCGGTATGGAACGCTCACGCATCCTGCTACGTGCCGTGGCACTGCTACGCGAACGTAACGACGAGCTTGCCGAGCTGGAAACCCGCAATACCGGCAAGCCGATCAGCGAAACCGCCAGCGTCGATATTGTGACCGGTGCCGATGCTCTGGAGTACTACGCAGGCCTTGCCCCGGCGATTGAGGGCAGCCAAATTCCCCTGCGCGATAGCTCGTTTGTTTACACCCGCCGCGAGCCGCTGGGTGTCATTGGTGCGATTGGTGCCTGGAACTACCCGATTCAAATCGCCTGCTGGAAAGCCGCTCCGGCGCTGGCAGCGGGTAACGCCATCGTGTTCAAGCCCAGTGAAGTCACACCGCTAACAGCGCTTAAGCTTGCCGAAATCTTCACTGAAGCAGGCTTGCCCGACGGTGTGTTTAACGTGGTACAGGGCGATGGTCGCGTCGGCGCCATGCTGACCGAGCACGAAGGCATTGCCAAAGTCTCGTTTACCGGTGAAGTGGGCACAGGCAAAAAAGTCATGGCCGCAGCCGGTGGTTCCACGCTGAAAGACGTAACAATGGAACTCGGCGGCAAATCTCCGCTAATTGTCTTCTCCGATGCCGACCTCGACCGCGCAGCCGATGCCGCCATGATGGCGAACTTCTACTCCAGCGGCCAAATCTGCACTAACGGCACTCGCGTGTTCGTTGAGCGCAGCGTCAAAGAGGCGTTCGAAGCCAAGCTAGTAGAGCGCGTGGCACGCATCAAAGCAGGCGACCCGATGGATCCGAGCGTCAATTTCGGTCCGCTTGTCAGCTTCGAGCATCAGAAAAAAGTGCTCTCCTACATCGCGCTTGGCAAAGAGCAAGGCGCACGCGTGCTGGCCGGTGGCGACGCGTGGAACAGCGGCGAATGGGCCAAAGGCGCCTGGGCGGCCCCCACGGTATTCACTGACTGCACCGACGAGATGCGTGTCGTCAAAGAGGAGATCTTTGGCCCGGTAATGTCAGTACTGGCCTTCGACGACGAAGAGGAAGTCATCCGCCGCGCCAACGACACCAAGTACGGCCTAGCCGCCGGCGTCTTCAGCGAAAGCCTGAACCGCGCGCACCGCGTGATTCACCAGTTGGAAGCAGGCATCTGCTGGGTCAATACGTGGGGTGAATCTCCGTCTGAAATGCCGGTGGGTGGCTACAAAGAGTCCGGTATTGGCCGTGAAAACGGAGTGGAAACGCTCAATCACTACACGCAAACCAAGTCCGTGCAGATCGAGATGGGGCCGTTCGAGTCGGTGTTTTAAAGGCTGAGCCCAGCTTTCGTACACCGAACTCCCCCTTCTGGATGAGAGAACCGCTATGTCTCAAGCAACTGAGTTTGATTACATTATCATCGGCGCCGGTTCAGCAGGTAACGTGCTGGCCACGCGCCTGACCGAAGACAGCGATGTCAGCGTGCTGCTGTTGGAAGCCGGTGGCCCTGACTACCGTTTCGATTTTCGCACCCAAATGCCCGCTGCGTTGGCTTACCCACTACAGGGCAAGCGTTATAATTGGGCGTTCGAAACCGACCCCGAACCTCATATGAACAATCGCCGTATGGAGTGTGGGCGTGGCAAAGGCCTAGGCGGCTCCTCGCTGATCAACGGTATGTGCTACATCCGCGGCAACGCACTTGATTACGACCACTGGGCCAAACAGCCCGGTTTGGAGGAGTGGGATTATTTAAGCTGCCTGCCCTACTTCAAAAAGAGCGAAACCCGCGATATCGGCCCGAACGACTACCACGGTGGCGACGGGCCCGTCAGCGTGACCACTCCCAAAGCGGACAATAACCCGCTTTACCGCACTTTTATAGAGGCGGGCAAGCAAGCCGGTTACCCAGAAACCGAGGACGTCAACGGCTACCAACAAGAGGGCTTCGGCCCGATGGACCGCTTCGTAACGCCGAAAGGTCGCCGCGCCTCCACCGCTCGTGGCTACCTGGACACGGCCAAACAGCGCAGCAACCTGACCATCGAAACCCGCGCCGTCACCGACGTGATCGAATTCGAGGGTAAGCGCGCCGTCGGCGTCCGCTACGAGCAGAAAGGCCAGCCCAAGCAGGCTCGCGCGCGTCGCGAAGTGCTGCTGTGCGGTGGTGCGATTGCCTCCCCGCAAATTCTCCAACGCTCTGGCGTGGGTAATCCAGAGTGGCTGAAAGAGCTGGGTATTCCTGTCGTACATGAACTGCCCGGCGTCGGCGAAAACCTGCAAGACCATCTGGAAATGTACATTCAGTACGAGTGCAAGGAGCCCATTTCGCTCTACCCGGCGCTGAAGTGGTACAACCAGCCAAAAATCGGTGCAGAGTGGCTGTTCAAAGGCACTGGTGTGGGCGCAAGCAACCAGTTCGAGTCCTGTGGCTTCATCCGTAGCCGCGATGACGAGGAGTGGCCGAACCTGCAGTACCACTTCCTGCCTATCGCTATTAGCTATAACGGCAAGAGTGCCGTTCAAGCGCATGGCTTCCAGGCACACGTCGGTTCCATGCGCTCAGAAAGCCGCGGCCGTATTCGTCTGACCTCCAAAGACCCCCACGCGGCACCGAGCATTCTGTTCAATTACATGGCCAAAGAGAAGGATTGGGAAGAGTTCCGCGACGCGATTCGCCTAACTCGCGAGATCATCGCCCAGCCCGCCTTCGACCGATACCGAGGCCGGGAAATTTCCCCCGGCCCGGACGTGCAGAGCGACGAAGAGCTCGACAATTTCGTCAAGCAGCACGCCGAAACTGCTTATCACCCCTGCGGCAGCTGCCGCATGGGCGAAGGTGACATGGCGGTGACCGATGCCCAGGGCCGGGTACATGGGCTCGAGGGACTGCGCGTGGTGGATGCATCACTATTTCCGGTCATTCCAACCGGCAACCTGAATGCTCCTACCATCATGCTGGCCGAAAAAATCGCCGACCGTATTCGCGGTCGCGAGCCCCTGCCGCGTGCCAGCGTAGATTACTACGTCGCCAACGGCGCGCCTGCCAAACAGGCATCGTAGTCCGAGACGAGTGCGGGCTTATCGACCCGCTGCGTCAAAACGCCATGGTTCCGCGCCATGGCGTTTTTTTATGTCCTAACTGCGCTACATTGAAGATATAAAGCGAACGTATAACGGTGAAAGGCTTGCACTAAGCATCATGACTCTGCGAATATTCAAACATACGTTTAAATACGTTCATTGATAACCACCCCACGGAGAACACCCATGCTCACCTTACTCCTCATCGTGCTCGCCGCTGCCGGCTTGCTCGTGGTGATGCGTCGCGAGGCAGGGGCCACCCCTGCGCTTGCTCTATTAGGCGTATTGGGCTTAGTCGGCCTGGTACTCGGCGCCCCGGTCGTGGGCACACTGCTGTTGATTGGCGCTGCGGCAGTGGCCGTTGCAGGCTTGCCTGTGCTGCGTCGTCAATGGTTGACACCGCGCATCTTTGCCACTTTCAAAAAGGTCGCCCCGAAAGTATCGGCGACCGAGCGTACCGCCTTGGAAGCGGGCAGCGTCTCTTGGGACGGTGAACTCTTCTCGGGTAAACCCCAATGGCAATCGCTGCTCGACTTCAAAGACGACGGCTTGAGTGACGAAGAGCAGGCGTTTCTAGACAACCAGTGCGCCAAAGCCGCCGGCATGTGCAACGCTTGGGATATTGCCCGTGAGCGTGCCGACCTGCCCCAAGAGCTATGGGACTACCTGAAAAAAGAAGGCTTCTTCGGCATGATTATTCCGAAGGAGTACGGCGGTTTGGGCTTCTCTGCCAAGGCGCAATCCATGGTGCTGCAGAAGCTCTCCGCCAACGAAACCCTGATGGTGACTGTAGGCGTGCCCAACTCTCTCGGCCCTGGCGAACTGCTGCTGAAGTACGGTACCCAAGAGCAGAAAGACCACTACCTGCCGCGCCTAGCCGATGGTCGTGAAATCCCCTGCTTCGGCCTCACCGGCCCCCGCGCAGGTTCAGATGCGACTTCCCTTCCAGATACCGGCGTGGTGTGTAAGCAAGTCATTAATGGCGAAGAAGTCGTGGGCGTGCGCCTGAACTTTGAGAAGCGCTGGATCACCCTGGCGCCCATTGCCACCGTGGTTGGCCTGGCATTCCGCCTCTTCGACCCGGAAAACCTGCTGGGCGAAGAAGAAGACCGCGGCATTACCCTGGCGCTGATCCCCCGCGATACTCAGGGTATGGACATTGGCCGTCGCCACCACCCGATTGGCAGCCCGTTTATGAACGGCCCGATTAAGGGTAAAGATGTGTTCGTACCGCTGGACACCATTATCGGTGGCCCGGATATGATTGGCCAAGGCTGGCGTATGCTGGTGGAGTGCCTGTCGATTGGCCGCTGCATCACGCTGCCTTCTGGTGCCACCGGCACCGCGCGTTACGCGCTGGGCTGGAGCGGCGGCTTTACCCGCGTGCGTCGTCAGTTCAACGTACCGGTCGCAGAGATGGAAGGCGTGCAAGAGCCCCTGGCACGTATGGCGTCATTGGCCTACATTTCGGCAGCCACGGTGTACCAAACCGCTAACCTGATCGACCATGGCGAAAAGCCAGCGGTACCCTCTGCCATCCTGAAAAGCCAGCTGACCGAATTTCAGCGCGTGCTGCTTAGCGATGCAATGGACGTGCACGGCGGTAAAGCAGTGACGCTTGGCCCGCGCAACTACTTGGGTATCGGCTATAGCGCGAACCCGGTAGCCATTACCGTAGAAGGCGCGAACATTATGACCCGCAACCTGATGATCTTTGGTCAGGGCGCTATTCGCTGCCACCCTTATGTGCTGGAAGAGCTGGCTGCCAAAGATGCCAACGATGTGAAAGCCTTCGATAAGGCGTTCTTTGGTCATGCGGGCCTGATTTTCGGCAACGCGGCGCGCGCTTTCACCCTTGGGCTAGGCATGGGCAAGCCGAGCGTACCGTTTAGCGGCCCCGCTGCTGGCTACGCCCAGGATATCGCACGCCTCTCAGCCGGCTTTGGCCTGTGTGCAGATGCCGCCATGGCCAGCCTAGGCTCTGCGCTGAAAAAACGCGAAATGCTCTCGGCGCGTTTGGGCGACGTGCTTTCCAACCTCTACCTGGCTTCCATGGTGCTCAAGCAGTGGCATACCGGTAATCAGGTCGAAGGTGAAGAAGCCCTCCTGCATTACAGTCTTCGCTTCCTGCTGAATCGCGCCGAACAGGCCTTCGTGGAGATTTTCGACAATCTCCCCAACCGTGCGCTTGGCAAGACGCTAAAAGTAGTCGTCATGCCGACGGGACGCCGTTGGAACAAACCCCATGACGACCTGGCGCGGGATATTGCCCAGCGGGTATCGACGCATAGCGCGCTGCGCAGCAAGCTGCTTTCGAACACCTGGGACAAAGACGACGGTGCGGTGAGCAATCCGCTGGCACGCTACAACGCTCTGCTGGGTGATTACGACCGCGCCGAGGCGATCTACCGCACGGTCAACAAAGCCTACGCCAAAGGGGAACTGCCACAAACCGCGCTGCACCCCGAAGCACGTGTGGAAGCCGCGTTGGAGAAAGGCTTGATCAACGAAGAGGACGCTGCCTTCATGCGCACGTTCGAAGCCGAAGTACTGGAAATGCTGACCGTCGATGACTTCGCTTACGACGCCTTTGCCAACGACAAGTCGACACTGATCGACCATAACGCAGCACCTGCCAAAGCATCGCCGCAGGCAGAGACCAGCGTTAAGTAAATGGCTTTTAGCCCTCGACCAACCGGCCCACCAAGGGCCGGTTTTTTATGCCACCCGCATGTTCTAAAACGAATCAAACGAACATTATAGCCATAGGGCGTAGTGGAGACTGAGCAAACCGAGCTTCTTACTCACCCTGAAAACTCTATTTTTGAGTTCTTCTACGCCTAAAAGCGAATACAAACGGCCATCAAAAGCGTTGCAAGTTCGCAAATGATCAACTAGCCTTTCGTTAATGAAAATATCGCATGGGTTGGTTGCCACACAATAATCGGCAAATAAGTACGGCCAACCACCCTCCCTCGCGATCAGCGCACTACACAATTATCGATACCACCTATCAATAACAACGACGCTAGCGAGATCGGCATGTCCTTACATTTGCAAAATATCGACCACGTCGTCGGGGGTCAGACCCATATCAGTGGGGTTAACCTCGAACTGGAACCAGGTTCCTTTAACGTGTTGCTGGGACGCACGTTGGCGGGCAAAACCACGCTCATGCGTCTAATGGCAGGCTTAGAGCAGCCCACCCGCGGGCGTATCTTCATGGACGGCAAAGATGTCACCGGCGTTTCGGTTCGCAAACGCAACGTGTCGATGGTCTACCAACAGTTCATCAATTACCCCAGCCTGACGGTACGCGACAATATTGCTTCACCGCTGAAACTAGCCAAAACGCCTCAACAGGAAATTGATCGGCGTGTCGGCAGCATTGCCGAGATGCTGCATATCGAGCATCTCCTTGACCGCTACCCGCAAGAACTCTCCGGCGGACAGCAGCAGCGCACGGCCATGGGACGGGCACTCGTCAAAGATGCCGATCTGATTTTGTTCGACGAGCCACTGGTCAACCTGGACTACAAACTGCGCGAAGAGCTGCGCGATGAGCTGCGTGAGCTGTTCAAAGCCCGTAACTGCATTGCCGTTTACGCCACCACCGAACCCAACGAGGCGCTGGCACTCGGCGGCAATACGGCCGTGCTGCATGAAGGACGGCTGCTCCAGTACGGCCCCACCGAACAGGTATACCGTGAGCCCAACGGTCGTCATAGCGCCGAGATGTTCTCCGAACCGCCGATTAATATCGTGCCCGGAAAGCTGACCGCAACGGAAATCACTTTCGACCAGTCGCTGCACTTCCCCTGCGACCCCGGCCTTCAGCGGCTCACCCCGGGCGATTACGACTTTGGCGTACGCGCCTCACACATCAGCCTTAAACCTCAGTCCGCCGATGATCTAGAACTGCCGGTACTGGTTGATGTTGCAGAAATCAGCGGTTCAGAAACGTTTTTGCACGTGCGTCATGAACGCTTCCCGCTAGTGCTGCACTTGGCAGGCATTCACGAATTCCACGTGAACGACGCGATTAACGTCTACTTCCCTTCGCATCAGCTGTACGCCTTCGATAAGCAAGGCAGCACCGTGCACATCCCCTCTTCTGCTCAAGGGAGCGTTGCTCATGGCTGAGATTACTTTAAAAGGCTTGGCGCACAGCTACAGCAAAAGCCCTAGCAGCCATAGCGATTACGCGATTCGTCAGATGGATCACGTGTGGCACCAGGGCGGCGCTTACGCCCTGCTCGGCCCGTCGGGCTGCGGTAAATCAACGCTGTTGAACATCATTTCCGGTCTGCTGGAGCCTTCAGAAGGCGACGTGCTGTTCGACGGGCATCGTGTGAACGAGCTGCCACCGGAGGAGCGCAACATTGCCCAGGTGTTTCAGTTCCCGGTGATCTACGACACCATGACGGTGTACGATAACCTGGCTTTTCCGTTACGCAACATGAACACTCCCGAGTACAAGGTCGATCCTAAAGTTCGGGAAATTGCCGATATCCTCGACCTCACGCCACTACTCTCTCGGAAAGCCAAAAACCTCACCGCCGATGAGAAGCAGAAGGTCTCTATGGGCCGCGGGCTAGTGCGCGATGATGTCTCCGCGATCCTGTTTGACGAACCCCTGACGGTGATTGACCCGCAGCTCAAGTGGAAGCTGCGCCGTAAGCTCAAAGAGATCCATGAGCGCTTCAATATCACCATGATCTACGTCACCCATGACCAGCTTGAGGCGTCTACTTTCGCTGACAAAATTGCGGTGATGTACGACGGTCAGGTGGTGCAGTTCGGCACGCCACGGGAGCTTTTTGAAAAACCGGCGCATACCTTCGTGGGTTACTTTATTGGCAGCCCGGGCATGAACTTTATGAGCGTGTCTCACCAAGCGGGCAAAGTAATGTTTGGCGAGCTGCCGCTACCGGTGAATGAGGCCGTTAGCCGCAGCGTGGCCGCCGCAGGCTCCAGCAATATCAAGCTTGGCATTCGCCCGGAGTTCATTACGGTCAGCCAGACACCTAAGGAAAACAGCGTACCGATTGAAGTGGTCAACCTGCAGGACTTAGGCACCTACTCGCTGCTGAGCTTTACGCTTAACGACCAGCTATTTAAGGCGCGCCTGCCTGAGGGTCACGCGCCGGTAGGTGACGCTGCCCATGCAGTGTTTTCCGATCAGCACATCGCGCTCTATGTCGATGAATACCTAGTGGAGATCGGCCATGAATAACAAAGTACTCAACAACCGCGCGTGGCTACTGGTACTTCCCATGCTGGTACTGGTGGCTTTTTCAGCCATCATCCCCTTGATGACCGTGGTCAACTACTCGGTTCAGGACGTGCTGGGCCCTAATGCGCGCTTCTTCACCGGTACCGAGTGGTTTCATAGCATCTTGAACGACTCGGCGCTTCGCGACGCCTTCGTGCGTCAGATTCTTTTTTCTCTGACCATTTTGGCCATCCAGGTGCCGCTCGGCATTGGCATTGCCCTGATTATGCCTAAGCGCGGCTGGCAGGCCTCTGCCGTACTGATCTTGATTACCCTGCCGCTTCTGATCCCATGGAACGTGGTGGGCAGTATTTGGCAAATCTTCACCCGTGGCGATATTGGCCTCATGGGTTACGGTCTGCGGGAGCTAGGGATCAACTACAACATTACCCGTAATTCGGGCGATGCCTGGGCAACCATTATCTTGATGGACGTTTGGCACTGGACTCCGCTGGTGGCCATGCTCTGCTACAGCGGCCTGCGTTCGATCCCCGAGGCTTACTACCAAGCAGCACGTATCGATCGTGCCTCCAAGTGGGCGATCTTCCGCTACATCCAACTGCCCAAACTCACCAACGTTCTGGTCATTGCGGTGCTGCTGCGCTTTATGCACTCATTCATGATCTACGCCGAGCCCTTCGTACTAACTGGCGGCGGCCCGGGTAGCTCCACCACCTTCCTGAGCCAGTCACTCGCGACTATGGCTATCGGCCAGCAGGATCTGGGGCCCTCTGCCGCGTTCTCGATCATCTACTTCCTGGTTATTTTGCTCGTGAGCTGGGTGTTCTACACCACCATCATGCACATGCAAAAAGATAAGAACCCGCACGGGGGAGCATGATATGTACCGCTTAGATAACGCCCAGCAGGGCGAGAAATACAACACCATTTTTAGCCGGACCACCCCGGCACAGCGGCGCAAACGTAACGCGCGCAGCCGGTTCCGTTCACGGTTTCTGCTGGGGCTGTACCTGTTCCTGATGATCCTGCCAATTTATTGGCTGATTAATATGTCGCTGCAGACCAACAGCGAGATTTTGGGCTCCATGACGCTATGGCCCAAAAACCTGACGTTTGATAACTACATCGGCATTTTCACTAACTCCAGCTGGTACATGGGCTATGTGAATTCAATGCTGTATGTAGCGCTCAACATGCTAATCACGATTTGCGTGGCGCTGCCTGCCGCCTATGCCTTCAGCCGCTACCGCTTTATTGGCGATAAGCACCTGTTCTTCTGGCTGCTCACCAACCTAATGGCACCGCCTGCAGTGTTTCTGCTGCCCTACTTCCAGCTCTACTACTCAGTGGGCCTTTTTGATACCCATATTGCCGTGGCCCTAGCCCACTGCCTGTTTAATATTCCGCTGGCCATCTGGATTCTGGAAGGCTTCATGAGCAGCGTGCCAAAGGAGATTGATGAGACAGCGTATATCGACGGCTACAGCTTTCCGCGCTTCTTCATCAAGATTTTCATTCCCATGATCCGCTCCGGTATCGGCGTCACGCTGTTCTTTCTGTTTATGTTCTCGTGGGTAGAGCTGCTGCTGGCACGCACGCTGACCGCCACCGACGCTCAACCGATCGGCATGATCATGACGCGGACCTCCACCGCATCGGGCATTGACTGGGGCACGCTTGCCGCCGCTGGTGTACTCACCATCGTGCCGGGCATTTTGGTGGTGTACTTCGTTCGCAACCATATCGCCAAGGGCTTTGCCCTGGGCCGCACCTAAGGAGCACCGTTATGTCTTGGATGGTATGGACAACACCGACTGCCATTTTCTTTTCATCCATTGCAGCGATGCTAGCAGGGATGACGCTGTGGGAGATCTTATCCCCCACCGTCGAACGCAAGGGGTTTCTACCCATTAGCACCACCCGCGGCGACCGGCTGTTCATCGGCCTGCTCTCCGCCGCGTTTATTCACCTGGGGGTGATTGGCTTCACAACGCTATCCATTTGGATAGCGCTGGCACTATCAGCGGTATGGCTGCTGGTGTTGATGCGCTGGGGCTAGGCCGACGGCTTTCTCAGCGGATGTACGGCGGTATCAAGGACGCTCACGTCATCAAGGAAGAGCACAACAAAACGAGGTCAACATGCGTAATAATAAGTTCAAACTCACTACCCTCGCCGCTAGCCTAATGCTCGCCTCGGGGAGCCTAATGGCAGACGACCACGACGCACGGGCAATCGCCGAGCGTTTGGTGGACGAGCACTTCCAAGACTCGACGCTCAGCCGTGAAGAGCAGATCGAAGAGCTACTGTGGTTCGCCAAGGCTGCCGAACCCTTCCGCGGTATGGATATACAGACCGTAGCCGAAGGCCTGACCACGCACGTGTATGAAAGCGAAGTGCTCGCTCCCGCGTTTAGCGAGCTGACCGGCATCAACCTGACCCATAACATCATCGGCGAAGGTGACGTGGTCGACACCATGCAGAACCAGATGCAGTCGGGCAACAGCATCTACGACGGCTTCGTCAACGACACCGACTCCATCGGCACGCATATTCGCTACGGCACCACCATCAACCTAACCCAAGCCATGGAGAACGAGTGGGCAGACTATACCCTGCCGACGCTGGACCTGGACGACTTCATCGGTTTGCAGTATGGCACCGGCCCCGATGGCAGTCTCTATCAACTGCCCACCCAGCAGTTCGCCAACCTGTACTGGTTCCGCTATGACTGGTTCCAGCGTGAAGACTTGCAAGAGCAGTTCCGTGACATTTACGGCTACGATTTAGGCGTGCCCACCAACTGGACCGCTTATGAAGATATCGCCGAATTCTTTACCGAGCATGTCGGTGAGATCGACGGTACTAAGGTCTACGGTCACATGGACTACGGCCGCCGCGACCCCTCTTTGGGTTGGCGCTTCCACGACTCCTGGCTCTCCATGGCAGGTATGGGCAGCCCCGGCGTACCGTCCGGTAACCCGGTGGATGACTGGGGTATTCGTGTCAACGAAGAGAGCCAGCCGGTCGGCGCAAGCGTAAGCCGCGGTGGCGCGACCAACTCACCTGCTTCCGTCTTCGCCATGCAGAAAGCCGTGGATTGGCTGCGTGATTTCGCACCGCCTGAAGCCCAGGGAATGACCTTTGGTGAAGCTGGCCCCGTGCCCGCCCAGGGCCATATCGCTCAGCAAATCTTCTGGTACACCGCCTTTACCGCTGACATGACCGACCCGTCTGTTGCCGTCACCGACGACGAAGGTAACCCGCTGTGGCGCATGGCACCCTCTCCCACTGGCCCCTACTGGGAAGAGGGCATGAAGGTGGGTTATCAGGACGTAGGTGCCTGGACCTTCTTCGATTCTACGCCTGAAGATCGCCGCACGGCCGCTTGGCTGTTTGCCCAGTTCACCGTGGCGAAAACCACCTCGCTGGAAAAACTGATGGCGGGCCTAACGCCAATTCGCGAGTCGGATATCTTCTCCGAGCAGATGACCGAAATGGCACCCCGACTGGGCGGCCTGGTGGAGTTCTACCGCAGCCCCAACGAGTCTAACTGGACCCCTACCGGCACCAACGTACCGGACTACCCACGCATGGCACCGCTGTGGTGGCAGAACCTGGCACCGGTGATGAGTGGTGAAGTCACGCCCCAAGAAGGCCTCGACAAGCTCGCGGCCGATATGGACAACACCATGAACCGCTTGGCCCGCGCCAACGTCTTCGACAGCTATGCCCCAGTGCTGAACGAAGAGCGCGACCCGCAGTACTGGCTTGATCAGGAAGGTTCACCGAAGCCGAAGCTTGACGATGAAATGCCGCAAGGCACCACCGTTCCTTACGATGAAATGATGGAAGCATGGATGGCGGCCGGCACCCGCTAAGACCTATAGGGCGGGCGCCAGCCCGCCCCTTTTCCGTGGTGTCATCAGCGGCGGGCATTGTTGCCCTCTCCACTCGTTGAGACCGCAACCGACACGGGGCTTTTTCTTAATTAATTGGAACCGCTATGAAACTGCGTAACCGTAATGTCGAGAAATTGCACACTGATGACTTTGACGCACTGATTATCGGTGGCGGCATCAATGGTGCAGCAACCGCCGCTGCTCTTGCGGGCAAAGGTGCTAAAGTAGCCCTAATCGACCGTGGCGACTTTGCCGGCAGTACCAGCATGCACTCCTCGAACCTGGTTTGGGGCGGCATCAAATACATGGAAAGCAAAGACTTTGCGCTGGTACGTAAGCTCTGCAAAAGCCGCAACCACTTAATCAAAAGCTACCCGTCTACCGTTCAAGAAATTCGTTTCCTTACCACGATTACCAAAGGTTTCCGCCACTCTCCGCGCTATTTGTGGGCGGGCACCTGGCTTTATTGGCTGATGGGCAACGGCTTCACCAAGTTACCGCGCTTGCTCTCGCCTAAAAAGATCAAGCAAGAAGAACCGATTATTGATATCAACGGTGCCGTTGGCGGGTTCGAGTACTCAGATGCTTACCTGCATGATAACGACGCTCGCTTCGTGTTCAACTTCGTACGCCATGCCCTTAACTACGGTGCCGTGGCGGCCAACTACGTCGAATCGTTGGGGGCCGAACGCGAAGGCGATACCTGGGTGACCAAAGCCCGCAACGTAATGGATGGCAGTATCTTCAATATTCGTTCCAAAGTGTTGATCAACGCCGCTGGCCCCTGGGTCGACCAACACAATGCCCTGACGGGGCAAAAAACGTCCCACCAGCACCTCTACTCGAAAGGCATTCACTTGATTGTGCCGCAGTTAACCGACACCAAGCGGGTGCTGGCGTTCTTTGCCGATGATGGGCGGCTCTTCTTCGTCATTCCGATGGGCAACCGCACCTGTATCGGCACCACCGACACTCATATGGAGCACCCCGAGGTCGACGTCACCGCCGACGATATCGCGTTCGTTTTGGAGAACATCAACAAGCGCCTGACGCTCGACAAACCACTCACCCAAGCCGACATCATATCGACGCGCTGCGGGGTACGCCCTCTCGCCATCAAGGCCGACCAGGGCAGCGACCGCGACTTCCTGCAGCTATCGCGCAAGCATGTCATCGATACCAATCCAGAGAGTGCCCATATCAGTATCTTTGGCGGCAAGCTCACTGATTGCCTCAACGTGGGCGATGAAATTGCCGAGGAGGTAAAAGCGCTTGGCGTGGCGCTCAGCGATCCTAACTTTCACTGGTATGGCGAGCCGCCCGAGCCGGTGAAGCAGCAGTTTATGGATCAAGCCAAGCGCATGAACCTAGATGCCATGACGGCGGCTACCTCTTCAGAGCCGCTCTCCTCAAGACTATGGCGACGTTATGCAGAACAAGCGATTCCCATGCTTGAGAAAATTCGCCAAGACCCTTCTGAAGCCGATATTTTGATCGAAGGCACCGAGTACATCCGCTGTGAACTCGAGCACGCACGTGACCATGAGATGATCACGCAGTTGGAAGACTTCTTACGCCGCCGCGCCAAGGTGTCGCTGGTCGTTCACCATGAGCAGCTGCGCCAGTCACCAGGCCTAAAAGAGGCCTGTCGGGTCCTCTTTGGCGAAGAAGCAGAAGAACGATTTACCACCTACTTCAAAGAGAATCGTGATACGTCTCGGCCGTCGGTTGAAACGCTCTCTTAAACAGAAGCGAGCATTTTAAACCGTCACTCTTGCTCACATAAAAATCCCCCTGCTAACTCAATAGCAGGGGGTATTAATATCGTGAGCAAGTGTGTTAAGGCATCACTCTTCGTGTTCGACGAGCAGTTGAGAATCGCCCGCTAATACCTCATCCCATGCTTCTTCCAGCGTACAGCCTGAACGACTATCAATGGTGTCGATAACTTCGACGGCATGTTGGAGCGACTCACGATTGCTCTTCAACGCCAATACTAGCTTGGCTAAATCTTGCTTGCTGAAAGAGCTAGCGATACGGTCGGCTTGTTGGCTCAATTCGATGCAGTTCATGGTTAGTCCCTCATGGTATGGTCAGCCGCTGCTCGTTATTGTTTGATACTTCGTATGAATAATCGAGCAGCCATCTTAATTAACGACGAATGGTGACATTGCTACTCATGCTGGGCCGGGTAAGTGCCCAGTTCGGTAACTGCGAAACGGTCACAAGCGTTACAAGACCTTCGCCTTAAGCGCCCTGGTAATACGGCAGCGCCTCGGTATGTAGCAAGGATAAGTGCGACGTATCGGGATAACAAAACACCGCCCTGATCCATGACTTCACTATGGTTCACGGCTGCCATGCTCACAATGCATCATTGGCAGCAGGCTGGGTTGTAGTTTGACTACATAACACCCATAGAAGCGCTATCGATGACGTAGACTTTCAAGAAGAGAGTTAAACGACTGTTTTAAAAGGGTAGGGAAAAATCAATGGAGAAGAACTAACACGTCTTTAAAAGATAAAAAACGCCATAAAAAAACGCCGCTGTGCGACAGCGGCATCTTTTATGGCGCTTCTATGGCGCTTCTATGGCGCTTCGCGGCGGCGTTGTTTACGTAGAGCGCACACGGGATACCGCATCCAACCAGCCCTGGTAGAGCTTTTCACGGGTCTCCTCTTCCATGGTCGGCGTAAAGCTGCGCTCGCAACGCCAGAGCTGCTCGATCTCCTCTAGCGTGTCGTACCAGCCAAGACGTAACCCTGCCAAGTAAGCCGCCCCAAGGGCCGTCGTTTCCAAAATGGTCGGACGGTCAACTTGGACATTGAGCATATCGGCCAAAAACTGCATGACCCAGCTGTTCTTCACCATACCGCCATCCACACGCAGGTTGCCCGGTGCAGCCTCCATATCATCGTTCATGCAGTGCTGCAGATCGCGAGTTTGGTAACACACAGCCTGTAGCCCCGCCGCAACGATTTCGGCAATGCCGGTATCGCGGGTTAAGCCAAAAATCGCGCCACGGGCTTTGGGGTCCCAGTGGGGCGCGCCTAGCCCGGTAAAGGCTGGCACCAAATAAACGCTGTGGCCGCTGCGGGTTTTCTGGGCCAGCGCTTCGGTTTCCGAGGCATCGGCAAACAGGTTCAAACCATCTCGTAGCCACTGCACCGTTGCTCCCGCCACAAAGATGCTGCCCTCCATCGCATAGGTGGGCTTGCCGTTAATGCGGTAGCCAATGGTGGTCAGCAGGCGATTACGCGATACCGAGGCCGTTTCCCCGGTATTCACGATCATAAAACAGCCGGTACCGTAAGTGCTTTTACCCATACCGGGTTTAAAGCACGCCTGCCCAACCAGCGCCGCCTGTTGATCACCCGCGACGCCTGCAATCGGCAGCGGCGCGCCCAGCCAGTGGGCCTCGACCGTGCCAAAATCATCGCTGGAATCGTTCACCTCGGGGAGCATATTGGCGGGCACATCAAATAGCGCCAGCAGCTCCTCGTCCCAAGTTTGGTCATGAATGTTGAACAGCGCCGTGCGCGAGGCATTGGTGGCATCGGTCACGTGACGTTTACCATCGGTCAAACGCCACATCAAAAAGCTATCGACGGTGCCGAACGCCAGCTCGCCCCGGGCAGCACGCTCGCGGGCGCCCTCGACGCAATCGAGAATCCAGGCCAGTTTGGTGGCGGAAAAGTAAGGGTCGATCAATAGTCCAGTTTTCGACTGTACTAACTCAGTATGCCCCTCGTCGCGTAGCACCTGACAGCGCTCGGAGGTGCGACGATCTTGCCAAACGATGGCGTTGTATAGCGGCTTGCCTGTGGCGCGATCCCACACCACCGTGGTCTCACGCTGGTTGGTAATGCCGACCCCATCCACTTGTTCGGGGGTTATCTGGGCTTTGCTGAGCACTTCCCGGCAGGTCGCGATCACCGATTCCCAGATATCTTCCGGGTCGTGTTCGATCCACCCATCTTGCGGAAAGTGTTGAGGAAACTCTTGCTGGGCAACTGCCGCTATTTGGCCTTGGCGGTCAAACAGAATCGCGCGGGAGCTGGTCGTGCCTTGATCGATGGCGAGAATAAAGGAGGACATAGCGCATTCACTTTGTTGTAGGTTCTTTCGATTTTGTCTGTTTTCTTTCGTTTTATTATCATCAGAGGCTACTCTAGGCGCCTGGAATGCTCAAGTATGAAACTCTGCCACCTTAGCCAAAGCCTGAGCACTGTCGTGACAGGCGCTAAGCAATGTGCAGCGCCACATCGTGTTGGGTGAGCAGCCGTTGAATCGCCTCGGGGGGCTTACGATCGGTAAACAGCGCATCCAGTTGGGAAATGTTACCTTGGCGCACCACTGGGTTTCGGTGGAATTTCGAGTAGTCTGCGGCTAAATACACCCTTCGCGAATTGGCAATGATCGCCTGGGCAACGCGTACCTCTTGGTAGTCAAACTCCAGAAGCGAGCCATCCTCGTCGATGCCACTGATCCCGATGATTCCATAATCCACTTTAAACTGATTGATGAAGTCGATGGTGGCTTCGCCGATGATCCCGCCATCACGGGAGCGCACTTGACCGCCCGCAATGATCACCGTGAAGTCCTCTTTGTGTTGCAGAATCGCCGCCACATTGAGGTTGTTGGTAATGATCTCCAAACCTTGGTGCTCCAGTAGCGCTTGGGCGATCATTTCATTGCTGGTCCCGATATTGATGAACAGTGAGGCATGATGGGGTATATGCTGTGCCAAGCAGCGGGCAATGCGCTCTTTCTCTTCGAGGTGCAACGTTTTGCGGGTGCTGTAAGCCGTATTGACCGTACTTGACTCTACCCCGACACCACCATGTACGCGGCGCACGCGACCTTCGTTGGCCAGAGTGTTCAAGTCTCGACGAATGGTTTGTGGCGTGACCGCGAAGTGTTCGGTGAGCTGTTCGATACTCATATAGCCGTGCTGGCGAACCAGTTCGACGATGGCATCCTGGCGATACTGTTGATTCATAAGCCCGGCCTGTTCGATATTTATTGGTCTATGTGCGTTATAGATTAGCAAAATTTTCGGAATCTAATAGCGCGAACATTCGAACAGGCCAAGTGCTGCCGTTACCCTAGGGCTATGTCAGAGCGGCCACACCCATAAAATCGCCGGAATGGCTGCGGCCATCACCACAAGCGAAAGCGGCAGCCCCAGTTTCCAGTAATCTCCAAACCGGTAACCCCCAGGGCCCAGCACCAGGGTATTCGATTGGTGTCCAATCGGGGTTAAAAACGCACAGGAGGCGCTGACGGCTACCACCATCAAAAACGGGTCCAGCGAGGCATCAAAGCCGTTGGCGAGGCTCGCCGCAATGGGTGCCATGAGCAGCGCCGCCGCGGCATTGTTGACTACGTTAGAGAGCAGCATAGAGAGCAGAAATAGCCCTACCAAGGAAACGACAATCGGTCACTCTACGCCAAACCGCAGCAGCGCATCGGCAATGATATCAGCACCGCCGCTGGTCTCCAGCGCTTCACCCACCGGCAGCATGGCGGCAAGCAGCACAATCACCGGGCCATCAATGGCCTGGTAGCCATCCCGCAAGGGCAGCACGCCAATCAGCAGCGACACCAGCGCCGCCGTGCTCATCGCAACAGCCGCGGGCAAAAGATCAAACAGCATCGCGACAATCGCTAGCGCGAAAATACCCACCGAAATAGCCAGCTTACGCGGCTGGCCTAAATGTAGCTCGCGGTTGGCCAGCGGCAAACAACCCAGCGTCGATAAACTATCGGCGATTTCGTTTTCGCTACCCTGCAATAGCAGCACGTCACCGGTTTGAAAACGAATGTCGCGCAGGCGCTGCTTCAGGCGGCCACCATCACGGGCCACGGCCACTAAGTGCAAGCCAAACTGATGGTTAAGGCGCAGCTGTCGCACGCTGCGATTAATCATCATCGAATCATTGCGAACAACAGCTTCAATGAGCTGTAGGCCTTCGGTATCGACCGGCTGACGTTCATCGCTCTTCTCCGCGTCCTCGCGCTGCTCCTGCCCGTCCTCTGGCTCTTCAGGTTCGGCAATGGCGCTAAGACCCACTTTGTCCTCCAGCAGCTTCAGCTCATCGGGGCCGGCTTCCAGCAGCAGGATGTCACCCTCACGAAGCACGCCGTGAAACTGGTAGCCCGCCCGGCGATTATCTTCACGCACCACCGCTAAGACAGGGATGGTCTCATCCAGCTCATCGCGCAATTGTTGAAGGGTGAGCCCATTAGCTTTGGAGTCTTCAGTAACATTTAGCTCTACTAGATAGTTGGCGGTATCGAACATATCGTCTGCCGCCGCCTGACCACTGCGTTTGGGGGTCAAGCGCCAGCCTACCAGCACAATAAAAGCCAAGCCCACCAGAGCCACCACAACACCGACTGGCGAGAAGCTAAACATGCCGAAGTTTTCGCCGGTAATATTGCCCCGGTAGGCAGAAATAATAATATTGGGCGGCGTACCAATCAGCGTGGTCAGCCCTCCCAGCAGCGAGCCAAACGCCAGCGGCATTAGCAGCAGTGAAGGAGACGTATTGTGTTCCCGTGCAAGGCGCATCGCCACCGGCAGCAGTAGCGCCAGCGCCCCCACGTTATTCATCACACCGGAAAGCACGACCACCGTGCCCACCAGGACCAGAAGCTGTAGCAGCAGGCGCTCGCCCACCTTTAGCACCTGATTGGCGATGACATCGACCACGCCGGAGCGTTCAAACCCACGGCTCAACACCAGCACCGCCGCCACGGTGATCACCGCTGGATGCCCAAAGCCCGCAAAGGCGTCATCCGCAGGCACCAGCCCCAGCATCACCGAGCATAGCAAGGCAGCCAAGGCCACCAAGTCGTAGCGGAAACGGCCCCAAATAAAGGCGACTAGCGTGAGCCCCAGCACGATGAATACCAGCGTGCTGGGAGAGAGTCCTATGCTTTCCAGAGTCATGTGCGTGCCATCTCCCTATGTTGTCGCTCCTCTTCCCTGACACGGAAAGTGCGGAGTGTTCAGCATCACATTAGGCGATGACTATACAGCCGTACAAGCACTGAAAAATAGGAAAAAATAGCGCGCGGGTTAGCGTTTCATTCGTGCCAGTAACCGCTCAACGGCCTCTAGATGTTCCGGCTCGTTGTGGCACATGCCTTGGAACACGGCGCACACATCCAGAAACGGCTTTAGCTCCATATCCGGGGCCATTTTCATGAGCCGCTTGGTGAGGCGCGTTGCTTTCGGCGGCTGGGCCGCCATGCGGTTGGCATGTGCCAAAGCGGCCTCCATCAGCTGCTCCGGCTCCACGACTTCCAGCACTACACCGTAGGCAAGCGCTTCATCAGCGCTGATCACCCGGCCTGAAAGGGTTAGTTCAAAGGCACGCTGGTAGCCAATTTGGCGCTGCATAAACCATGCCCCGCCATCACCGGGAATAATCCCCAGATTGAGAAACGTCTCCCCAAAGCTCGCCTTGCGAGAGGCAATACGCAGATCCGCCATATTGGCCAAATCAAACCCGGCACCAATCGCTGCACCATTCACGGCGGCGATGATGGGCACTTCTACCTGATTAAGTGCCAGGGGCATTCGCTGAATCCCTTGCCGATAGCGCTCAGCGACTTCGGCTACGTCCCCCGCAAAGTCGCCGCTGCGTTCGGCCATGTCTTTTACATTACCCCCGGCACAGAAAGCGCTCCCCGTTCCGGTGATCACCAGCACCGAGACGTCCTGGCAACGGTTCACCCATGCGGCGGTGGCGATGATATCATCCACCAGCGCCGTGCCGGTAAGCGCATTGCGCACGTCGTGGCGGTTAAGCGTGAGCGTTGCCACACGGTTTTCCAGCGTTAGGGTAGCGTCGGTTAATTCAGGTAGCGTTCGGCTCATGATTGGCGCTCTACAATAATTCGTGCATCGACGATGGCATAGTTAACGGCAGAATGGCCTTTCGGATAGGCAATCACCGGGTTCAAGTCTAGTTCGCAAATATCTGGGTAAGCCTCTACGAGCTGAGACACCTGCATCAGCAGCGACACTAACGCCTCCTTATCGACCCCTGCAGCCCCGCGCACCCCTGCCAGCACTTTCTGCGCTTTAATTTGATCGACCATGGAGCGTGCGTCGCGCAGAGTCAGCGGCAGCGAGCGGAAGGCCACGTCTTCGAGCACCTCCACAAAAATGCCGCCCAAGCCAAACATCAGCACCGGGCCGAAAATCGGGTCGCGCAGCATGCCGATAATCACCTCAACGCCCTTCTCCGCCATTGGCGTGACCAGCACGCCCTCTATCTGGGCGTTCGGGTCGTAAGCCTGGGCATTTGAGTGAATGGCCTGAAAGGCATCGCGCAGTGGGGCGTCACCCACCAGGTTAAGCTTGACCCCGCCCGCGTCGGATTTATGCAGGATATCTTTCGAGACCACCTTCATCGCCAGCCGCTTGCCATGCGTGCACTGGGCGATCTCGGCGAGTTCGTCCTCACGACGCACCAACCACTCCTCGGGCACTGCGATGCCGTGCTCCGCCAGCAGTGATTTCGCTTCAAATTCCAGTAAGTCGCGTCCTTCTGCCTTGGCTGCGGCAAACATGGCCCTGCCTGTTTCCGTTGGCGCGGCGGGCGCTATCGTCTCCTGCGCCTGTTGGATGGCCAGATACTCTCCTCGCTCACCTAGGGCAGCAAGCACGCGCACCGCATGCTCAATCGAGGAATACACCGGCAAACCGGCTTCGTGTAAACGACGCAACGCAGGCGGTTTGATGGGCACATAAAGGCTGTAAATCACCAGGGGTTTCTCAGAGGCTTGAGCAAGCTCTACCATGCGTTCCGCGCCACGCATCTCGTCGCCCATCAGCGACTCCGCAAAGCGCAGGCTATACCCGCCGAACATGCCGACCAGGAAGACGCTATCAACGCCTTCATCCGCCATCACCAGCTCGATGCAGCGTGCAAGCAGCGAAGGGTTAGCATCCGAGGAGCCTGCCACGTCCACCGGGTTAAGGGTAGATGCCTGAGGCAGTAACACCTCGCGCAGTGCAGAGCGGGTAGCGTCAGAAAGCTCGGCCAGCGTCAGGCCCGCCTCCGATAAACGATCGGCGGCAATGGTGGCTTGGCCGCCGCCGTCAGAAATCACCGCCACGCGCTTACCGGGGGCTTTTTGCAGCCGCCCCAAGCCTTCCGCCACGGGCAGGATTTCATCGGAGTACTGCACCACGCTAACGCCTGCCTGACGCAACAAATCGACGGTCATTTGGTAGCTACCGGCCAACGCACCGGTATGGGAGCTGGCGGCTTTTTGGCCCTGCTCGGTGGCACCGGATTTATACACCACCACCGGCTTCATGGCGGTCACGTCACGGGCCACTTTCAGAAACTGCTGCCCATCGCGGAAACCTTCCACGTAGAGCGTCGCCACACGGGTATGCTCGTCTTCCCCTAGGTAGCGCAGGTAATCGTTAAAGCCGATATCGCTCTGGTTGCCCGGGCCAACGTAGGTGCTGAACCCCACTTGCCCGTTATGCTGGGCTTCCAGCGCAAGAGAGAGCAGCATATTGCCGGACTGAGACACAATGCCGATATCACCCGGCTTGACGTTATCCAGCGCCAGTAAGTTAATTTGGTGGTGCAGGTTAAACATGCCAGAGGTGTTTGGGCCGATGATACGCACGCCGTGAGCACGGGCGATATCCATCATCTGTGCCTCCAGCGCTGCCCCCTCTTCGCCGGTTTCGCCAAACCCGCTGGCCAGAATGACCGCCCCTTTCACCCCCCGGCGGCCACACTCGGCAATCAGCGCAGGCACGGTGGCGGCAGGCGTACACAGCAGCGCAAGCTCAGGGCAGCCAGGCATCTCGGCAATAGAGGGCCATGCCTTCACACCTAGAATATGATCGGCTTTTGGGTTGATCGGGTAGATGCTCCCCCGGTAGCCGCCGTTGATCAGCCCTACCATGGCTTTATAGCCCCGCTTGGTCGGGTCTGCAGAGGCTCCAACGATGGCAATGCCGGTGGGGGCTAAGATGTCGTGCAGCGGGCTGCGGATTGGAAGATGACCTTCGATAGTATTCATGGCGAAACCTGTTTGACAAAGAAGTGCGCGACGGCTTGATTCAGAACTCGTTTTTAAGGGTTAAGCCCACACTCATTGGCCCTGAAAATTAGGCGGGCGCCGCTCGGCAAAGGCATCGACCCCCTCTTGCCAGTCCTCGGTGGTGGAGCAGGTAAACACCGCATCCAGCTCCTGCTGCAGCTGGCTCTCCATGCTGGTATGGGCGCTGCGATTGACCAGCGGCTTGAGCATCGCCATGGAGACCGGCGCCTGCTTGGCAAGCCGCTCGGCGAGTGTTTGCGCTTCGGCCATCAGCTGCGCTTGGGGGTAGCTGGCCAGCGCCAAGCCGATCTTGGCGGCTTCTGGCCCATGAAGTTTGTCGCCCAGATAGAGCAAGCGCCGGGCTTGGGTGAGCCCCACCAGTTGAGGCAGCAATTTTGAAACACCGCCGCCCACGCAAGTGCCAATACTGGTTTCTGGAAAACCAATCTGCGCCTCGTCAGCCATCACGATAAAATCGCAGGAGACCGCCATCTCCGCGCCTGCCCCCAGCGCATAGCCGTTCACGGCTGCTACCACCGGCTTACTGAGTTTGGTGATGGCTTCGCATACGTCGTTGCCCAGCTGCAAATACGCCCGGCGCTGAAACAGGGTGCGCTTAGCGCTGCCGTGGGCCTTCATATCGGCACCGACACAAAACGCGCGCCCCTCACCGGTCAGCACCACCGCCCTAACCTGAGGCGACTGCTGTGCTATTCGCAGCACATCCAGCAGCTCTTGGTAGAGCGCCTCAACAACGGCGTTGAGGCGCTGTGGGCGATTCAGTCGCACGGTCAATACTCGGGCATCCAGAGTGACCAGCAGCGTTTCATAATTGGGCAGCGCAGTAGCGTCAGCAGGCATGGTGCTTTTTTTAACCTCATCGGATCAGTCGTCAAAACTTAACGAAACGTTTGTTTCTTTATTTTGAATAAAAAGAAACGTATGTATTTTTTGAACGATAGAGTAGTCGCCGGGACAACGTCAATACATCTGTAGCAAAAACATCTATCATTGGCACAAATGTTTTATTTTCATAGAGAGGGTGCCATGCCAGACAACGCCACTCACGCCACCAGCCTGGACAGCATTCACCAGCAGCTAGCCGAGAGCTATGCAGCGCTTAGCCCACAGCTCAAGCGCGCCGCCAGCTACGTGCTGGAACATCCTACAGAGATGGCGTTTCAGTCGATCCGCAAAACGGCTCAGGCAGCATCCGTCACTCCCTCCACCCTGGTCAGGCTAGCCAAGCGGCTTGGGTTCGAGAGCTACGAGCCGTTTCGGGAAGTGTTTCAATCGGCGGTACAGGCAGCGCCGGTGGAGCTATCCGGCCGCGCCAGCCAGTTGAATCAGCAGCACAGAAACCCAGAAGCGGCGCTGTTTGCGGAGGTAGGCGACGCTGCCTTCGATAATATTGGCAGGCTGTTTACGGCGGATAACCAAAAGCGCGTCAAAGAGGCCGCCGAGCGAATCTTATCCGCGCGGCGAGTCGCCGTGGTCGGGTTTCGCGACACCTTCGCCTGCGCGTACCACTTTGCCTACGTGGGGCGCATTGCGATGCCGGAAGTGACGCTCATTCGCGGACAGGAGGGAGGCTTGCTCACCGAGTTGGCCCCGTTCAACGAGCAGGATGTGGTAGTGGCGTTTGGCTTTGAACCCTACTGCGCCGAGACGGTGAAGGCGCTGGAGATTACTCGCGCCAACGGCGTGCAGGCGATTGTAATTACCGACACGCTGCGCTCGCCGCTGGTGCCGGGGGCCAGCGTAACGTTTACCGTTGCCAACGCTACGCCGCACTTTTTCCCGTCGATATTAGCGGCAATTACACTCAGCGAAGCGATTTTGGCGGAGTGCGTGGCATTCGGCCCCGACCAGCTGGTCGATAACGTGACCCGCTTTGAGAGCCGAATGCGTCAGTTGGGAGCGTATATAGAGATTGCCTAAACAGTCGCTTAGTAATGTCATCAGACCGGAACAACCCTAGGCGGGGGCGCTGTGAATCCTTCCATGGACGCTACTTTCGCCATCCATGGCGAAAGACCCCCGCTACGGGATGATTCCGATCATCTCTAGTACCATTATCACGGCAATAAAATAGTAGAACCGGTGGTTTTACGGCTCTGTAGTGCATCCTGAGCCTTACCGGCGTCTTGCAGCGGGTAGCGGTTGGCTACGTCGATGTGGATTTTGCCGCTCTCAATCATGGCGAAAAACTCGTCGCACATCATCTCTAGGCGCTCACGGGTGTCGGCGTAGCCGTTCAGGCTTGGGCGAGTCACAAACAGCGCGCCTTTTTGGTTCAAAATACCGATATTCACGCCATCCACAGGGCCAGAAGAGTTGCCGAAACTCACCATCAGCGAACGAGGCTTCAAGCAGTCCAGCGACATTTCCCAGGTGTCTTTACCCACCGAATCATACACTACGTCACACATCTCGCCGTTGGTCAGCTCGCGCACCCGCTCTACCACGTTCTCTTCGGTGTAGTTGATGGTCGCCCATGCACCGTTGGCCATGGCTAGGTCAGCTTTTTCCTGAGAGCTCACCGTACCAATCAGCTTCACGCCCAGCGCTTTAGCCCACTGGCAGGCAATAGAGCCAACGCCCCCGGCCGCCGCGTGGAACAGAATGGTCTCACCGCCTTTAAGCTCATAGGTTTGACGCAGCAGATACTGCACCGTTAAGCCTTTCAGCAGGCTAGCGGCAGCGGTTTCAAAATCGATAAAATCCGGGAGCTTGACGACTTTGGACGCAGGCAGCGTGTGCAGTTCGGCGTATGCGCCCAGCGGGCCTTGGGCGTAAGCCACCCGGTCACCCACTTTGAGATGCGTGACGCCCTCACCGACCGCATCCACAATGCCCGCGCCTTCGGTGCCTAGCCCTGTTGGCATGGCGGGCGCAGGGTAAAGTCCCGTACGGAAGTAGATATCGATAAAGTTCAGCCCCACCGCTTTGTTAGCGATGCGCACTTCACCGGCAGCGGGGGCGGCAGGTTCGACATCGACCCACTCCAATACCTCTGACCCACCGGTGTTAGCAAGCTGGATACGCTTAGACATCAATGACACTCCTGTTGTTAATTATTGGACATACCCTGCGCGCTATCCAACCGCGTTGGGCGTCATTAATCAAGCTATTAGCTCACTAGGCCGACACGTCGTCGTCATGCACCCATGCTAAACTTGGCAACATTGTGCTTCATGACGCTCAATTGGCGACCACGACACGGAGTGGCTATGACCCATCCCGCAATTTCTGTCCCCACGCTCATCGCCCACCGCGGCTACTCCGCTGCCGCGCCCGAAAACACCCTGGCAGCCGTACGCGCCGCCCACCAAGCAGGCGCAACCTGGGTGGAATTGGATGTACAGCTGCTGAAGGATGATACACCGGTCATCTGGCACGATGGCGACGTTCGCCGCTGCTCAGATGGCCGTGGTGAGCTCGCCAACCTGACATGGCAGCAGGCTCAGCAGTTAGATGTGGGCAGTTGGTTTGGTGATCGCTTTGCGGGGGAAAAGATGGCCAGCCTTGAGGCTATGCTCGCCCTACTCAACGAGCTGGAAATGGGCGTTAATCTAGAAATTAAGGTCAACAAAGGGCGTGATCCCATCCGTTTGGTGGACGTGGTCTTGCCTGCTGTTCTAGCCGCCCTCCCCCCTGAGCGGCTAGTGATCTCGTCGTTCGACCCCGTCGCCTTAGCCCACTGCCGCCAACATGCCCCTAAAGAGGCCCTGGCGTTAGGGGCGCTGTTTGGCAGTGTGCCCAAAAACTGGCGCGAACAGTGCGAAGCGGTCGAGGCGTTTAGTATTCACCCTCATTGGCCGCGGCTCAAACAGACCCAGGCCGCCGCCATGTGCCGCGACGGTTACCAAATTCTTTGCTACACCGCCAACGACCCCAGCGCGTTTGATAGCCGCTGGGCCTGGGGCATTGCCAGCGCCATTACCGATGAACCTGCTGCCTTTAAACGCTACCTAGACAACCGCCAGCGCGCAGGCCAGCCCGCTTAACCTATTTAACCTGTTTACATTCAGGCAATGAGACTGGGGCCACATCACTAGGGCAACGTCACTGGGACAACGTAATAAGGAGAACGATGAACTATCTTGGTGCGCACGTTAGCGCGGCGGGCGGCGCGGATCAGGCCGTCCTTCGTGCTGTTGATATCGGTGCAACGGCGTTTGCGCTGTTCACCAAAAACCAGCGTCAGTGGAAGGGGAAACCGCTAACGGACGAGGCCATTGCGGCCTTCAAGCAGGCCTGCAAAACCCACGGCTTTGGCCCTGAACAGATTCTGCCCCACGACAGCTATCTGATTAACCTGGGTCACCCAGAAGCCGAGGGGCTAGCCAAGTCCCGCGCGGCGTTTTTGGATGAGATGCAGCGCTGCGAGCAGCTAGGGCTGACGTTGCTCAACTTCCATCCCGGCAGCCACCTGAACAAGATCAGCGAAGCCGAGTGCCTGGCGCGCATTGCCGAATCCATCAACCTGGCTCTGGATGCCACCCAGGGCGTGACCGCGGTCATCGAAAACACCGCGGGCCAAGGCACCAACCTCGGCTGGCGTTTTGAGCACTTGGCCGAGATTATCGATCAGGTGGAGGATAAATCCCGGGTGGGCGTGTGTATCGATACCTGCCACGCTTTCGCTGCCGGGTACGATCTCCGCACCCGCGACGCGACACAGGCCACCCTGGATGAGCTTGGCAAGGTCGTAGGTTTTGAGTACTTGCGCGGCATGCACTTGAACGATGCCAAAAGCGCCTTTGCCAGCCGCGTTGACCGCCACCACAGCCTGGGTAAGGGCAATATTGGGCTAGATGCCTTTAGCACCATTATGCAAGACGAGCGCATCCACGGCATTCCGATGATTTTAGAGACCATCGAACCCGAGATCTGGGCCGACGAGCTCAACTGGCTACGCGCTCAAGTGCCAGAGGCCGCGCCGGGCAAGTAGTGAATCACGTCGTGAAAGCGTAATCGCGTCGCGGTGTTATTGCGCATAGCGTGGGGCCGGTCAGCAAAAAAGCGCAGCCCCTCGCCTGCCCGAAGCGTTTGCCAGCGCTCGTCAATGCGTAGCTCCATCTCTCCTTCCACCACCACGATGTGCTCCACCACCCCGCTAGCGTGCGCCGACGATTCACTGAGCGCCCCCGGTGCGAGCTCGATCATGAACATCTCGAAACCCAGCAGCGGGTCGTAAGGAAACAGCAGCCGCGCCTGCATACCGGCGCTGTCGTCGCCCCATACCGATTCCCAACCATCCCGGTGCAGTTCCCCTAATGCGGGCTTGTCGCTATCGAACAGCGTCGAAAACGACACCCGAAAGCCGCTGGCAATCTTCCAGAGCGTCGAGACCGTCGGACTGGACTCGCCCCGCTCGATCTGGCCGAGCATGGCTTTGCTCACCCCGGTTTCACCGGCAGCACGATCCAGGCTCCAGCCACGCTCTTTGCGCAGTTGCCGCACCGTCCCCGCAATATGTTGCGCAATGGTGTGTGGCTCACTGGCCATGGGCTTCTCCTGACTACCGCTTTGGATATGTGACACAGTCTGCTGCCCCTATTGTGCGTTATAACGCACAGTGGTAACGTGAAAGACGTGCGCTATAACGCACATTTTGCCATCACTGCTTGGGAGAGGCCACCCATGGAAGCGCCATCCACCTGCCACGACTCCGCTGCGCCCAGTCTTTGGCGCGATATTAGTTTGTCGACGATCATTGCGGGGGCAGGTATTGCGCTGTTGGGTACGCTAAGCGGCAGTTTAGCAGGCGCATTTGAAAAAAGCGAACAGCGCGATGCGGCCATCGTGACGTTTTTGCTGACCGGTTCGGGCATTACGCTGCTTGGAATAGGAGGAGCCTTTTGGGGCTTGGTGGCTGGCTTAGCGGTATTGAAAATCACCACAGCGAAAGCAGCATCCTAAAAAGCGGTGCGGCAATACATAAACGCCCCTGGCAGGTTAACCTACCAGGGGCGTTTAAGACATCCGTTCAGATAAAGACGCCAACCCTCTACATCGTGGCCAGCCGCTCTTCATCCAGCACGCCGGACATCCGCACCATGGCCAGCGCTTCATCCAGGCTGTCCATCTCTTCAATCACCAGCAGCTCGTTTTCTAAGCTAACCGGTTGGCCGGCCTTATCTGACAGTAGCTTCTCTAATGAGGCTACATCCATAGCGTCGTCTAAGTGGTGAATATCTACCGATGCGCTACTCGCGCTGGGAAGATAGATAGTGCCATTAGAGAAATCCACGGCGTAGGCAATCACCCCTGGAACGATGAAAAACAGCAGACCCACACCATTGGCAATCGCCACCACCGGGTCTACATCACCGCTCAACTGCCCCTTACGCTCAGGGTAAAACATGGTACCGCAACCGCTCAATGCCACAATGGAGACACCTACAACGGCCCCCGTTAACCAACGGCGAACTGCTTGCTGCATGGAGGTTCCCTCGAAATCTTAACGTACCGATAGCCGATGCTGTCGTGTTTGTTGTGTTCAAATCAGCGACTATCGAATCAAATGCCGCTTGATTCTAGCATACTTCAAGAACAGCACACGTTTGGCTGCTGACGTAGGATTTTGCCGCCTTACCCGCTTAGCCGTACAATGCCGGATTCAACGCTAAATTAAGCGCTACGTTCGACACAACGATCCAGCATCACCGCTACCAACCAAGGAATGCTCACGCCCATGCGCGCCAGCCAATTATTGATTGCGACATTAAAAGAAACCCCGGCCGATGCTGAAGTCATCAGCCACCAGTTAATGCTGCGCGCCGGGATGATCCGCCGTCTCACCTCGGGCCTGTACACTTGGCTGCCCCTGGGGCTACGCACTCTGCGCAAAGTGGAAGCCATCGTGCGTGAAGAGATGAACCGGGCCGGCGCACAAGAAGTATTGATGCCTGCCGTTCAGCCCGCCGATCTATGGCAGGAGTCTGGCCGCTGGGAGCAGTACGGCCCGGAATTGCTGCGTTTGAAAGATCGCCACGAGCGCGATTACTGCGTAGGCCCCACTCATGAAGAAGTCATCACTGACCTAGTGCGCAAAGAGATCGCCAGCTACAAGCAGCTGCCGGTGAACTTCTATCAGATTCAAACCAAATTCCGTGATGAGATTCGTCCGCGTTTCGGCGTGATGCGCTCGCGTGAATTCATCATGAAGGATGCCTACTCCTTCCACCTGGACGAGGAATCTCTCAAAGAGACCTACCAGGGTATGTACGACGCCTATACGCGTATTTTCACGCGCCTGGGCCTCGACTTCCGCCCGGTGATTGCTGACAACGGCTCCATTGGCGGCACGGGCTCTCATGAATTCCACGTGCTGGCCGACTCCGGCGAAGACGATATCGTGTTCTCCAACGCATCTGATTACGCTGCTAACATCGAAAAAGCCGAAGCGCTGCCCGCACCGCTGGGCAGCAACGTCGAGCGCGCCGCCCCCAGCGAAGAGATGCGTTTGGTTGATACACCGGATGCCAAAACCATCGCCACGCTGGTAGAGCAGTTCAAGCTGCCCATTGAGAAAACCGTCAAAACGCTGATGGTTCACGCGGCGGAAGGTGGTCTCATTGCACTGCTGGTTCGCGGCGACCACGAACTCAACGAAGTCAAAGCGGAAAACCTGCCTCAGGTAAAAGCCCCGCTGACCATGGCCAGCGAAGAAGAAATTCGTGCCGCCGTGGGTGCAGGCCCTGGCTCGTTGGGTCCGGTCGGTTTAGAAATGCCGATTATCATTGACCGCAGCGTTGCCTTAATGAGCGACTTCGGCGCGGGTGCCAACGTCGATGGCAAGCACTACTTCGGCATCAACTGGGAGCGCGACGCCCCCCTGCCCCAGGTCGCCGACCTGCGCAGCGTGGTAGAGGGCGACCCCTCGCCGGATGGTCAAGGCACCCTGCTGATCAAACGCGGTATCGAAGTGGGTCATGTGTTCCAGCTGGGCCAGAAGTACTCCCAGGCCATGAATGCCAGCGTACTGGGCGACAACGGCAAGACCAGCCACCCGTTCATGGGCTGCTACGGCATTGGCGTGACCCGTGTGGTTGCCGCTGCCATCGAGCAGAACCACGACGATGCAGGCATCATCTGGCCCAACGCCATCGCGCCTTTCCAGGTGGCGCTGGTGCCCATGAACGCCCACAAGTCTCAGCGGGTGCGTGAAGAGTCTGAGCGCCTCTACCAGGCACTCACGGCGGCAGGTCTGGACGTGCTGCTGGATGACCGCGACACTCGTCCCGGCGTCAAGTTCGCCGACCTGGAACTGATGGGCGTGCCGCACCGCCTGGTGATCGGCGACCGTGGCCTGGACAACGGCGAACTGGAGTACAAAGGCCGTCGCGATAGCGAAGCCACTATGATTCCTGCCGACAAGATTGTCGACTTCCTGCGTGAACAAGTGGGCCTTGTTAGCGCAGAGTAATCGGCAGGTATATGTCACTGAGCACTCCTTGGCGGCGTTTGTCGCCTCGGTACGTGAAGTGGGTGCTAATGGGCAGCCTGATGGTGGCTGCCTACCCCGCGCCAAGCGTAGCGGAGCCTGCCCTACACCCCACGCTGGAAGCAGCCGACCCACAAACGCCCTACGCTCAGTGGCGGTTACAGCAGTGGCGCAGCCGTATGGATGCGCCACTTTCCCGCTTTCTCGCCTCGCCTGAACAACGCCACACCTTACTCACTCGACTCTACCAAGAGGCCCGGCTGGCCGGGTTACCGCCTGAGCTGGTGCTGGCGTTAATCCAGGTCGAGAGCGCCTTTAATGCCGATGCGGTCTCCTCGGCGGGCGCGGTAGGTCTCATGCAGATCATGCCGTTTTGGGTCGCTGAGCTTGGCCTGCCCATGGACGACCTTACCGAACCCAACCGCAACCTGCGCTATGGGTGCACGATTTTAGCCCACTACCTTGCCATCGAACGGGGTGACTTTACCCGCGCTCTCGCTCGCTATAACGGCAGCCTGGGGAAGACGTGGTACCCAGAGCGAGTACTCAAAGCATGGCGAGATCACTGGCGCTAAGCGTTAACGTCTTTAATTAATCCAGCGTGATAGAACTGCGCGAGTAGCTGCGCCACGTCTTGGCGTACCTGCTCAAATTTTGCGCCTGCAAAAAAGCCTGTGAGCGTGTCACTCACGGAGTCAAGATCCAGCGGCTCGTGATTCAACAGCGCCCACACAGCCCGGCTGGTGGTGTTCAGCCGATGAATCGCGCCGCCCTCCTCGGCAATAACAAATAGCTCGTCGCCTAGCGGAAACTCAAACGCTGCCTCACTGGCCTGCCACTGGCGCGCATCCGTTGGCTCAAGGGCAGGTATCACTTCAGGAGTATCGCAACGGGGCTGGCTGGCCAGTGCCAAGCTCTCTAGGGTGCCACTTCCCCAGCATTTCGTAAGCCACTGGGCTGCATCAAAGGCGTCGCTATAGCGCAGCAGAAAACAGGGCAAGCCCTCAAGCAGTGGCAAGAAGCGCTCGATCAGCGCCTGGTCAGATTCGTGCTCGGCAAAATTTTGCTGTAACAGCTGCCATAACCCATCGCCTGGCTGAAGGCGGGTAAGCTGGGGCTCGTTTAGCGATTCATCGCGGTCAATCAGTAATATCGCCCCCAGCGGGCAGCGCTGGCCGTGGCTAGCTAACTGCGTATTGTCCAAACGAAGATAGCCATAGCGGGCATCCTGAGGGCCAAGGTGCGTTTGTACAAACTGACGAAACTCCAGAGACATCGCGTCAGGAAGCGGTAGCCGCAAGCGAGGTGCCACGCCCAGCGCAATCCCTTCCCCTTGCTTGTTGAGCGCCAGCACATCATCGCCAAACACACGCTGCCCAGCCGCTGCAAAGGCGGCGGTTAAGGTGCTTTTGCCCGCCCGGTATGTATCGGGAAAAATCACTAGCTGGCCATTGATTTCCACTGATCCGCAGTGCAAACCCACTAACTCCGGGTGACGATAAAAATATGCCCCGGCAGCATCCGCAATAACGCTACAGGCGGTTCCTACCGCGCTGTCCAGCAGCGCCCCTACTGGAAGCGCGGGCGCCTCTTGCCAATACCCCTGCGGGTGCCGCCATACGCAGATCTCCGGCGATTGGGTTTGCGCGGCGCAAGGCGTCAAGGGCCAGCCTGGCATGGCGGCTGTTAGGACGGGCAGCAACTCGTCGGCATTCACTAACCGAAGGCAAGGCCCAACGCCTTCGAGCGTATAATCTTGATGATGGCTCGGCATGGCCGCTCCCTTACCAGCGCGGCAGCACACGGCTTAGGCGAATTTCAATGACGCCGTCGCGCTCCCAACGTGAGCGCTGGGGCCGAGAGTAATAACGCTTAGGATAGCCATGGCCATGGCGTGAATGATGCTGATGAGAATGGCGCGCTCTGGAATAATCAGGCCGGGAGTAACGGGGGCGCGAATAGTGCGGACGAGAGTAATGAGGGCGAGAGTAGCTAGGACGCGAATAGCTAGGCCGTGAGCGACTTGGGCGCGAATGACGATGCTCGCGGGCTTCAGCCTGCCCCATTGATAACAAGGTAGGCGCAACGTAAAGGGCAGCTGCACCTAAACCCAGACTAGCCAGTACTTGGCGGCGTGAACGGCGCTTGCTTAAAAGGTCTTTAGTGTTGTCGGTAGAGTCACTCATCACATGTCTCCTGATTGATAAGGCCAACAGGTTAACGAACACTGTTTCTGAAATTACTCTAGCTTCACCGACCAAGCGACGCCATAGTAGGCGCTTGACTTCCCTATTGTTTACTCTTTTTCTTAAAATAGGCACTTTACCAAAGCATAACTGCCAATGCGCTTCAACGGTTATTAATACAACTTACAAAAAGACGCAAAAAAGCCGGCCCCTTGGGCCGGCAACAGGAAGCTTACACATTAACGTAAGCCCCCTCCCCTGACGACTGAACAGCCTGCTGAATTAAGGCTTCTTACGTTCATCCTTACGCAAATGGTCACGTACCACAAAGCCTACCCAACCGATCATAAAGGTGATCATTAGCGCGACAGTAACTAGGCCGAAAATTACCGCATCATCCCAGTACATGGTGTTCCCCTCCCGCCGTAATGTATGGGGCCATCGTACTGCGTTCAGAGAAGGGGAAACTGACCTGGGTCAAGCTTTTAAAATGGTGGCCGCAAGGGTAAACAGGAACTTGATACAGGTCAGTTTTTAACGCGCTTCACCCGATAAAAACGGCTTTTTAGAGCACTTTACGGTCTTCTACTTTGCTGTGCTCGGTGCCCGGTGGCAGCGGATGGCCTTTAGCAAGTTCTGCGCGGGTGGCATCGCGAACGTCTAGAATCTTCACCTGATAGCGCAGCGTATGGCCCGCTAAGGGGTGGTTGGTATCCACCGTCACGGTATCGCCGTCGATGTTTAGCACGGTGACGATCTGCGGGCCAGCCTCGCCTTCGGTTTGAAAACGGCTGCCTGGCTCAATCTCCGCACCGCCAAACGACGCGCGACTCACCTCTTGCACCAAATCTTCGTTACGCAGGCCGTAAGCATCAGCGGGAGCCAGCGTGACGCTTAGTTCATCACCTGCGGCTTTGCCGGTTAAATCTCGCTCCAAGCCCGGCAAAATATTGTCGTGGCCGTGCAGGTACTCCAGGGGTTTCTGACGTGCATTGGAGTCATCCAGCACGCGGGTGCTGCCATCGCTGAGCACATCGCTAAGCACGTAGTGCAGAGTCACTACCTGATGGGCGGTAATCGACATGGAAAACTCCTCTCCGGTAAGCTGTCGGCTTTGTCATGGACACGCTGACCATGAACTCTATCCATAGTCTAACATCGACGGGTTTTTGAGCGGCCCACGTCACCGATGTTTCTTTTTGGAGTACTCCCTTACATGCCCACCCCGACTCCTCAGCGCAGTTGGCTGGCGGCGCTTGGTATTTACTGCAAAGCGCCTGTCATCACCATGCTGTTTTTAGGCTTTTCCGCTGGCCTGCCCTTTCTACTGGTGTTTTCGACGCTCTCCGCATGGCTACGTAGCGACGGGGTCGAAGTAGCTGCCATCGGTTTTTTTGCCTGGATCGGCATGCTCTACTCCATCAAATTCTTCTGGGCACCGGTGGTAGACCGACTCGCGCTGCCTCTGCTCACCCGCGCCTTTGGACAACGACGCGGCTGGATGCTGTTGGCCCAGGGCATGATTGCCGCCGGTCTCATTGGCCTCGCAGGAGTAGACCCAATCGACAACCTAGGCTGGGTCGCCGCCTTTGCGCTATTGGTGGCGTTTGGCTCCGCCACGCAAGATATCGCCATTGATGCTTACCGTATTGAATCCGCCGATGATGATGTTCAAGCAGCCATGGCCTCCACCTACATTATTGGCTATCGCGGCGGGCTACTAGCGGCGGGGGCCGGTGCGCTTTATGTGGCATCGGCGGTATCGTGGAACGCGGCTTACCTGACCATGGCCGCCCTGGTGAGCATTGGCGTGATCACCGTACTGATTCGCCCAGAACCCAAGCGCGCCTCATTAACCGTGCAATTAATCCATGAACCCAAAGTGCGCGCCTTTATTCGCGCCAGCCGTGGAAAGCCCAAAACGCTGCGCCGCTTGGGCGCTTGGGTGATTGGCGCGATTGTTTGCCCGTTTACCGACTTCTTCCGCCGCTATGGGGTGAAGGCAATGGGTATTTTGGTGTTTATTGCCGTGTTCCGTATCAGCGACCTGGCGATGGCATCAATGGCCAACCCGCTCTATATCGACTTGGGCTTTTCACTGGCGACTATTGCCAACGTCACCAATATTTTCGGGATTGCGATGAGCATTGCAGGAGGCATTCTAGGCGGGCTGCTGGTGGCCCGTTACGGCATTGGCCCACTGCTGATTTTCGGCGCGGGGCTAGTGATGGTCACCAACCTGCTGTTTGCGGTGCTTACGCTAATCGGCAATCAGGTGCCAATGCTGGTGATCACGATCATTGGCGACAACCTTGCTAACGGCCTAGCCAGTGCGGTGTTTATCGCGTTTCTTTCAAGCTTGACCTCGCGGGCGTATACCGCCACGCAGTACGCGCTATTTTCGTCGCTGATGACACTACCGGGAAAATTCCTGAGCGGGTTTGGCGGGATCGTGGTGAGCGCTCAGGGTTATGCCACTTTCTTTGTGGTGGCCACGCTGCTCGGCTTACCCGCCATTCTGCTGGCCATTTGGATAAGCCGGGATAAACAGCTAGTGCCTACCCCGGTTAACGAGGCAGGCAACTAAAAACAGTCAGAAAACAACTCAGCGGTGGCTGGCTAACCAATCTAGCGCCCCTGGCGTGGTGCGCCACTGGTCGCGCATCAGCGTACGGTACTGCCACGCTTCCGCTCGGGAGCCAGGGTCAAGTTGTCCATCCGCATGGGGCATGGAGGGCCTTGGGTTCTCCGCGCAAATCAGTTCTAACGCGTGGCGGTTGTGGGCAACCACCTCCGCCAGTGCCGCTTCGGCGGCCTCCTGCTGCCCTAACCGATACAACGCCAGCGTGCGCCCCATCAGTAACCCTAACACCAGCGAGCCATCATCTTTTTGCGGCTCTTCAGTCAGCGCTAGCGCCTGTTCGTTGCGGTCGTCGCGCAGCAGTTGGTCAAGCACCAGCTCTTTCAGACCCAAGCTATCTTCCTGATCAATCGCCAGCAGCTCTTCGGCTAGCTCCCGTGAGTGTTGGCGAGCGCCACGCTCCATGCCGACAACCAGCGCCAAGCCGGTGCGCAGCAGCATGGCATTATCGGCGTCGTCCCAACACAGGCTGCCATCGCCCGCTGCACGGGCCTGCTCCAACCAGCGTGAAAGGCGCAGCGCTAACGGTTCCAGCAGGCTGGGTGCCATCCACGGTAGGCTGCCGAAGCGACTGGTCAGCGCCAGCGTTAGGTCTTGCATCACTTGGGGGGCATCCAGCCACTCCGGGTGGGCACACAGTTCCGACATCCACTCCACCGCGTTGCCCCAAGGGTCATCACGGAAGCCCAGCGCTACCTCTTCATCCACCATGACCTGGAACTGCTCGTGCCACGCGGCAAACAGCGTCTCTTCACGGGCGGTAGTGGTGTAATGCAGGCGGCTGGTCTCAGCATCCTGCTCAATGGAAAGCTTGGGAGCAATGGGCAGCGCCGCTAGCAGCGCCTGAAGCGAGACCAGCGGTGTCGCCATATCTTCTTCAGCGCTCAAAAGCTGGTCGGCTAGCGTTGCGCCGGGGTTATCTGCCAGGGCGGCCAGAAAATCGAGCTGGTCTTCATCCAGGTCCCCTTGGCGCACCAAGCGGCGATACCAGAAGTTAGCGCGCTCTTTAGCCTCTTTCTCATGGCCTTCATGGAGCAGCAACATGGCTTCAATGTAGGCCAGCGTTGGCGAATCGGGTAGCGCCTGCTGAGCTTTAACGAACGCTGCGCGGGCGCTGTCTAAATCGTCGTTATCCAGGTGCATCAAGCACAGCCGCTCAAGCGCCACGCCGCGTAAAAACAGCGGCCCGCGCTCCATTACATCATCCAACAGGTCGGCACGCTTGCGGGTAAAGCCGCGCTCTTGATAGATATCCAGCAGGATTTCAAAAGCAGGCTCAGCCTGCTCTGGCAGGCGCGACCAGTCGCTGCCATCAAACAGCGACTCAAGAATCTGCATGGAACGGCCGGTTTGGCCACTCTCTGCGGCAATCAGACCGGCTTCTAACAGCGCTTGCGGCGGTGCCTGCTGGCTATCTAGCGCCGCCTTCAGCGTGGCCCCCTTCCATTCGCGCAGCGAGAGCATCCACATCATCTGTTCAGGGATGTCGGTCGGGAAATTAACGCGGTAGCAGCACTGCTTATATTTACGTCCGGAATCGCACCAGCACGGCTCGTTGCGGCCAGGTGTTGCCAAGGGCTCGCTAGCAAAATCCAGCCGCTCTAACGGAGTTTGCGACCATAAAATGGGCGCTAGCGCCTGTGCGGTGGCCACATCGCCGTTAAACGCCTGCGCGCCTTTGTCACGTACCCACGTCATAAAATCGGGGTAGTGTTCCTGCTGCCTGATTGCCGAGAGTGCCCCAGAGGCAAATCCCAGCAGTTGATCGACCCATACCGCCAGCATTGCCGTCTCCACTGTCTTCAAGACTATAAAATCTGTAAAACCGATTAAAAAGCGCAATAGTCTAGCATGGCTGGCGGGGCTACCGCAGCGGTCATCGCTTGGCAGGGCCTTGGCTAAGCAGTACGCGCCCAGCCCAGCAGCGGCTGAGTTCGGTCGTGCATATCTAAACGGGCCTTTAAGCGCACCAAGTTCCAGTAGTGGCCGTTGAGCGCCCGAGAGAGCAGCAGCGTATCTGCCGGGGGCTGAAGACGATCCATGGCGGCCCACACTTTGGGGGTGAGCTCCCGCAGGCGGCGATGAACGCGCACATCGCTGAAATCCTGCTCACCGGGGGCGAACAGCGGCGTAATACACTCAGCGGATTCGCGATACAGCGCCAGCGGAGCGCCTTGGCCCAGGCGGCCGCCCATCTTCATCAGCGCGTCATCCATGGCCATGGGGTCTTGGGAAAGCGTGGCATCCAATAGCTGCATCATGGCCTTTAGACGCGCCTCGGGAACGGGAATCACTGCGCCCAAGTCGTAAATCACTAAACGACCCTGATCGTCGCAGGCAAAGTTGCCTGCGTGGGGGTCAGCGTGCAGCTCACGGTAGGTAAATAGCTCCTCGGTAATCCAGTCTGCCAGTGCAACAGCCACTTTTTGACGGGTAGCGTCATCCGCACTCTCTAAATCCCGCAGCGGAGTGCCGTCTACAAAACGCATGGCCAATACGTGTTGGCCGGAGAGCTCAAACAGCGGCTCGGGGATCACCAGCGCTGGGTTATCTTGGTAGCGCTCTCGGTAACGGGCCAGCGCCAGGGCCTCCGCGTGGTAGTCCAGCTCGTCACGCAGCCCGGCTGCCAGCTCCTCAAACAGCGCATCTAGCCGTGCCTGCGGGACCTTGAACCAGCGGCCAAGCCCCATAATGCGCCTCACTTGTTTAAGGTCGCTCTCTAAAACCTCAGCAAGCCCTGGGTACTGCACTTTAAGTACTACGGTTTCCCCTTCGTTGGTCACCGCCTTGTGCACCTGACCCATCGAAGCGCTGGCAAAGGGGCGCTCTTCAATCTCGCGGAAATGCGTTTGGATGTCACCGTACTGCAGCACTAGCGCCTCGCAAATTTTCGGCCAGGGCATCGGTTCAGCCTGGCGTTGCAGGCGGGCCAGCTCGTTGGCCAGTTCCGGCGGCAGCAGGTCATCCCACTGGGACATCATTTGAGCCAGCTTCATGGCCGGGCCTTTTAATTCAGAAAGCCCTTCAAACAGCGCCTCACCCAGCGCCCCCCAATCCGCTTGGCCGCCTAACCGCGTTTTCAGCAGGGCACCACCCGTACGCGCACCCAGCCCAAATAAACGTCGTGTTCTACCGCGCTCGCGCATAAAAACCGCCTCCCAGTGCTTTGCGACAGCTTACTCAATCCGATAACTTTATACAAAAACTATACAAACAAATGACACACGACACCTTTTAAGTACCTGTATAAATTTTCACGCCTCGACGTTCAACCCACTGAGCGGCTTCTGCTACCATGACACTCTTTCAAAGACCGCTACCAGGGCCTACCGTATGCGCTTGATTATCGCCGAGAAACCCAGCCTCGCCCGTGCCATTGCCGACGCCCTGCCCGGTGGCGGCAAGCGCCAGGAAGGCGCGATTGTGTGCGGCGATACCACGGTGACTTGGTGCCTGGGCCACCTGCTGGAGCAAGCTCCACCGGAAGCCTACAACCCCGCCGATAAACAGTGGCGGCTCGACCGGCTGCCCATCGTGCCCGACACGTGGCAGCTCGCGCCGCGCTCCAAAGCCCGTGGCCAGTTAGCGGTGATTCGTAAACTGATCAAGCAGGCTACCAGCGTGGTGCACGCTGGCGACCCAGACCGCGAAGGCCAACTGCTGGTACAAGAGGTGATCGAGTATTTGAAGTATCGTGGCCCGGTGCAGCGGCTATTGATTAGCGACCTCAACCGCCCAGCGGTAAGCCGAGCGCTGGCCAGCCTGCGGCCGAATGCTGAGTTTCAGCCGCTGTTTCAGGCCGCCCAAGCGCGCTCTCGGGCTGACTGGCTGTATGGCATTAATCTCACCCGCGCTTGGACGCTCACCGGCCGCCAAGCTGGGCACGATGGCGTCCTCTCGGTAGGCCGTGTACAAACCCCGGTACTTGGGCTGATTGTGCGGCGGGATAACAGCATTCGTGATTTCAAACCCCATCCGTTCTACCCGCTTTGGGTAGATTTACAGGTGGCGCAAGGCCAGCTGCGTGCCTGGTGGGCTCCCAAAGCGCATCAACCCCTGGATGAGCAAGGGCGACTGATTGACCGCACGCCCGCCGATGCCCTGGCCGCTCAGCTACCCGGCGCACGCGGCACGCTCACCACATTAGACCAACAGGAGAAGCGCCAAGCGCCACCGCTGCCCTACTCGCTTTCTGCCTTGCAGGTAGATGCCGCCCGCCGCTTTGGGCTTTCCGCGCAGATGGTGCTAGATGTTTGCCAGCGGCTTTACGAGCAGCACAAACTGATCACCTACCCCCGCTCAGACTGCCGCTACCTTCCAGAAGAGCACCTAGCGCTTGCCCAGCGCAGCCTCTCCGGTGCTTGCCAGAATGACGACACGTTACGAGGTTGGCTCAACGGGGCCGACTTTACCCTACGCTCGAAAGCCTGGAACGATAAGCAGGTGGGCGCGCACCACGCCTTAGCACCGACCGGCAAGCCCGCCGATGTCAGCCAGCTTTCCGCCACCGAAGGCCATGTGTTTCGGCTAATCGTGCGCAACGTGATGGCGCAGTTCTACCGCCCGCTGCGCACTTTTGAAGTGAAAGCCGAGTTCACCCTGCTGAATGAAGCCTTTCGCGCTCGCGGCCAAAGCATTCTCGACCCCGGCTGGAAGCCACTGTTCACCACCCGCGAAGACACCCCGCCGCTGCCACCGCTCACCCAAGGCGAAGCCTGCCAAGCACTCGCCGCAGGCGTGGAAGAAAAAGAGACCCGGCCATCAGAACCATTCACCGATGCCAGCTTAATCAAAGCAATGATGAATATTGGCCGCTACGTAGACGACCCAAACGTGCGCCGCACTCTGCGCGACACCGACGGCCTGGGCACCGAAGCCACCCGCGCAGGCATTATCGAAACCCTGGTGCAGCGCGGCTACCTAGTGCGCCAGCAAAAAGCCCTACGCGCCACCAAACTCGGCTGCGCGCTAATCGCCGCCCTGCCCAGCGCCGTCAGTACACCGGAACGTACTGCCCTCTGGGAGCAACGCCTGCGAGCGATCTCTGAACAACAAGACGACCCCAACGCCTTCCAGCAGGCGCTGCTGGAAGACTTACGCGCCCTACTAAGCCAAAGCGGCGCGGCCAGACTACGCCATAGCTTACAAACCGCCCAAGGCGAAGTTGGAGGTCCCGCCAAACGCAGCGGAGCCACTAAGAAAAGCTACACACGGCGTAAAAGTACCGGCAGTAAGAAAACTACGGGGAGTCGAAGTAGTGCAGCGGGTAAGCGGAGTACGGGAAAGAGGCGCAGCAGCTAGGCACTTGTTGTTAAATAAATAGCCAAGCCAATTTATTTAAATCAATCAAGGTAACGGTATAAAAGCATCCTAACACGCAACAACATAGCCATCCCTGTCTGATGTAACCCCCAAACTCGTTGCGGTGCTTCGCGGGTGCCTCACTTCGTTCGTTACACCGCGCTACGGGACCGGTGGCTTTGTCTATGTTTGGTTGGCTTTATCATCGCGCGCTGAAGTGCCCTCCCATCCCCCTCATATCTCACGTCCCCCTTTTTCCCACACCTTCCACCTCTCACCTATGGCAACCCCACACCTCTGTTATCTTCGTCTCCCATCACCTCTTGCGACTAGCCTTCTCACGCAAACCCGATTAGCCTGCTAACTCAACCAGTAAAGGGACTGAGATGCGAGAGACAACGACGCGGCAGCACTTGGCGGGAGTTTTGATTCTGCTCGGGCTGTTGGCACAGATTATTGGTTTTACCGGCGCGGTGCCGACCGCGCAGGCGGTGAGCTATCTGCTGTGGGCGGCGGTGGCGCTGCTGTGGCGGGATATTCCCAAGCGTTCGCGCCTTCAGGCGGGGGTGTTGATTGCCCTGGGTGTGGTGATGCTGGTGGTGGCGCAAACCGTGTATGGCGCGGCGGTGAACTGGCCTGCCATGCTGCAGGGGAACGTGTTCGTGGCTTCCATGCTGGTAGGCGTGAGCTTTATCTCGCTGATTGGCACCCAGGGCAACAAGCGTGCGCCGGGTAAGCGGGTAACGGGGGCGGACGGCGTGCTGCGCACCTGGCTGGGCGTGCATTTTCTCGGCACGATTTTGAATCTTTCCACGGTGTTTATGGTGGGCGACCGCTTGGCTCGCCGTGCGCCGTTAACCACGCCGCAGCTATTGGCACTGAACCGTGGGCTAAGCAGCGCCGCGCTCTGGTCGCCCTTCTTTGCCTCTATGGCGCTGGTGATCGCGCTGGTGCCTTCGGTGCAGTATGCCCAGATTGCCGTGGTGGGTTTTCCTATCGCCATGCTCTCAGGACTATTAACCACGCTAGAACTGCGGCGACGGTTTGATTTAACCGAGGTGGATGGCTTTTCGCTTTCGCCCCGCAGCCTGCTCATGCCTGCAGGCATGGCGGCGCTGGTGATGCTGTTGCACTTTTGGATCACACCGTCGCTTACTATCGTCAGCATTATTACCTTTTTGCTGCCTGGGGTGGCGCTGCTGAGCAACCTGCGAGAAGGCCCGCGTTTTACCCTGCGGCGCCTGCGTCAGCATACCGTTACTCGCCTGCCCGCCATGCGCGGGGAAATTTCACTGTTTTTAGCGGCAGGCTTATTAACGCTGGGGCTTTCAACGCTGGTAACAGCGGCGGCAGGCGATGAGTGGACGCTGTTTGCCCGCTTTGGTACATGGCAAGCCATGGTGAGTTTTGCGGCTATTACGCTTAGTGCGCTGGTGGGGCTGCACCCGATTATTGGGGTGTCGGTGTTGGCGTCGGTGCTTAATCTGAGCGGCGCTGAACAGACCCTGTTTGCCTTTGTGGCGCTTAGCGCCTGGGCGGTGGGCACCAGTGTGGGGCCGCTTTCGGGTATTAACCTGTCGTTGCAGGGGCGTTACGGGGTGAGCGGTTATCAGATGATGAAAAATAATCTACCTTATGCTGCGATGATGAGCCTGCTCTCGCTAGGCGCGATCGCAGGCTTGAGCGTTTGGCTAGGTTAGATACTTAGGTTTCGACGATTTTGCTCGGAAAGCGGTAGAAGTAGCGGTGGCCGCACTGGTGGCAGGGTTCTATCCGCGCGACATCGTTAAACATGACCTGAGCATCGCAGTGAGTGCAGGCCATTAAGCCCGGGGCGGCGATTTCACCTTCGCAGTAGTCGGCGCGGGCGGCTTCTAGGTCATCCTCGAAACGTTCGCGGTCTACCACGCTACGGTCGGCAATGGAAAGCAGCGATTCCGCGACCCGGCGGGAAAGCTGGTCGATGTCGATTCCTAGCCAGCTGGCAACCTGCTTGCCGGTATCCGCCATGTAGTAGCGCATGTCTTTCAGGTCGCGCTCTACCCAGGCACGCAGCAGCGCTAGCTCGTCTTTGGTGTACTCCTCAAGCTCAGCTTCAAAGGCAACGGCGTCGTCTAAGTCCTTTTGTAGGTTGTCCCAGGTGAGCTCGTTGGCGCCATCCTGCATGCGCTCCAATAGGCGCTCGTAGCCTTCGCGAAGGCGGTGATCGTTATGTTTTTCCATGGGTCCTCTCCTTTTGTTGCCACAGGTGCTGCCTATCATCGGTTAGCCGTTCAAGGATACACCGGCATAGGATACAATCGACGCTACTTATCTGACAGTCGTCATCTACTATTCACTTTGCGCCCTGAACAAGGGCGAATTATCCCAAGGCATTGAAAACACCGATGGACGCACAATACAGCCCCCGCGAGATCGAACGTGACGCTCAACAGTACTGGGACAAGCACCAGTGCTTTAAAGCCGTAGAGGACGCCAACCGCGAAAAGTTCTACTGCCTATCCATGTTCCCCTACCCCAGCGGCAAGCTGCACATGGGCCACGTGCGTAATTACACTATCGGCGACGTTGTCTCACGTTTCCAGCGCATGCAGGGTAAAAATGTCATGCAGCCCATGGGCTGGGACGCTTTCGGGATGCCGGCGGAAAATGCCGCGATCCAAAATCAGGTGCCGCCTGCCAAGTGGACCTACCAAAACATCGATTACATGCGCAACCAGTTGAAGGCACTAGGGTTTGCCTACGACTGGAGCCGCGAATTCGCTACCTGCGACACCAGCTACTACCGCTGGGAGCAGTGGTTCTTCACCAAGTTGGTGGAAAAAGGCTTGGTGTATAAGAAAATGTCCACGGTGAACTGGGACCCGGTGGACCAGACGGTGCTGGCCAATGAGCAGGTTATCGACGGCTGCGGCTGGCGTTCCGGTGCGCCGGTAGAGCGCAAGGAGATCCCGCTGTGGTTCCTGAAGATCACCGACTACGCCGATGAGCTGCTGGCGGATCTGGATAACGTCGAGTGGCCTGAGCAGGTCAAGACCATGCAGCGCAACTGGATCGGCAAATCCCGTGGCGTCGAGCTGAGCTTCGATATCAAAGCCGCCGATGGCAGCGCCTGCGAGCCACTGGCGGTGTACACCACCCGCCCCGATACGCTGATGGGCGTGACCTACGTGGCCGTCGCCCCTGGGCACCCGCTGGCCAAACAGGCCGCCGAGCAGAGCAGCGAGATCGCGGCGTTCTGTGAAGAGTGCGCCAAAGGCGGCACCTCTGAAGCGGAAATGGCCACCAAAGAGAAGCTGGGCATGGCCACGGGCCATAAAGCCATTCACCCATTAAACGGTGAAGAAGTACCGGTATTCGTGGCTAACTTCGTACTGATGGAGTTCGGCACCGGCGCGGTGATGGCCGTTCCCGCCCACGACCAGCGCGACTGGGAGTTTGCCACCAAGTACGGCATCGAGCTGAAGCCGGTGGTAGCCGACCAGCACGGCAATACGCCGGATATCTCTGAAGGCGCTTACACCGAGCACGGCACGCTGATCAATTCCGGCGAGTTCGATGGTCTGGAATTCCAAGCCGCGTTCGATGCCATTGCCGCCAAACTGGCCGAGCTGGGCCGCGGCGAGGTGAAAACCAACTACCGCCTGCGCGACTGGGGCATTGCCCGCCAGCGCTACTGGGGCGCGCCGATTCCGGTGAAGTACGGCCCGGAAGGCCAGACCGTACCGCTCTCCGATGATGAGCTGCCGGTGGCCCTGCCCATGGAAGTCACCGTGGATGCCTCCGGCTCGCCGCTGAAGAAGATGCCCGAGTTCTCCGAGCTGGGCGACGGCTGGGTGCGTGAAACCGACACCTTCGACACCTTCATGGAGTCTTCCTGGTACTTCGCCCGCTTCTGCTGTGCGGATAACCACGAGGCCATGCTGGACGAACGCGCCAACTACTGGCTGCCGGTGGATCTCTACATTGGCGGCATCGAGCACGCCATTCTGCACCTGCTCTACGCCCGCTTCTTCCACAAGCTGCTGCGCGATTTCGGCATGGTCGATTCCGACGAGCCGTTCCAGCAGCTGCTTACCCAGGGCATGGTGATCGCCGAAACCTTCTACCGCATCAAGGATAACGGCGGCAAGGAGTGGTTCAACCCGGCCGATGTGGAAGTGCAGCGCGACGAAAAAGGCCGCCCGCTGAGCGCCATTTTGATGAGTGACGGCCAGCCGGTGGAGATGGGCGGCATCGAGAAGATGTCCAAGTCGAAGAACAACGGCGTCGACCCGCAGTCGATGATCGACAAGTTCGGTGCCGACACCGTGCGCCTGTTTATGATGTTTGCCGCACCACCTGAGCAGTCGCTGGAGTGGTCGGATTCCGGCGTCGAGGGCGCGCACCGCTTCCTGAAGCGCATCTGGCGTCAGGTTACCGAGCACCTGGAAGCGGGCACTCCAGGCACGCTGAACGTCGATGCACTCAACGACGACCAAAAAGCGCTGCGACGCAAAACCCACGAAACCATCAAAAAAGCCAGCGACGACATTGGCCGTCGCACCACCTTCAACACCGCCATTGCCGCTGTGATGGAGCTTTCTAACGCGGTCGCTAAGTTTGACGATACGTCCGAACTGGGCCTCGCGGTTAGCCGTGAAGCGTTGGAAGCCTGCGTACTGCTGCTGGCCCCGATTACCCCGCACCTTTGCCACACCCTGTGGCAGCAGTTGGGCCATGAGCAGCCCGCCATTGAAGCCCAGTGGCCGAAAGTAGACGAAGTCGCCCTGACCCGCGACAGCATCGAGCTGGTGGTACAGGTAAACGGTAAACTGCGCGCCCGCCTGGAAGCCCCGGCCAGCGCCGACAAAGCCACCATCGAGCAACTGGCGATGGAAAACGAAAACGTCCAGCGCCATTTGGAAGGCAAAACGGTTCGTAAGGTGATCGTGGTGCCCGGCAAGCTGGTTAACATTGTGGTGAGCGGATGAATCGCCGTCGCTTTTTGACCCTCAGCATCGCCGCGTCAGCGGCGGTGCTGCTCAGTGGCTGTGGGTTCCGCCTGCGCGGCTCGGAATCCATGCCACGCCTGCCCGCGCTCTCGCTAGAGGGCGATGACAACAGCGCTCTCGCCCAGCAGCTTCGCACTCGCCTGCAGCAGTTAGGCACCGAGGTAGAAAGCGGCGCGCCCTGGCGCGTCACTCTGGGCACCCCTTCCCTTCAGGAGCGGCGCATCGGGACCGATGGCCGTGCCAGCCGTGAGCATGAGCTGACGCTGAGCACGTCGCTGTCGGTGCAGCAGCGGGAAACCAATGCCTACGCCCTGAACAACGCCACGCTGAGTACCAGCACGCGGATTCGCGTCAGCGATGACGACCTGCTGAACCGCGAGACGCTGTTCCAGGAAGCCGAGCAGACACTGACTCGGCAGCTTGCCCAGCGTATTGTGGAACGCTTAGCTAACCTTGAGGCGTTGCGGTGAAGGTATTTGCCGACCAATTACCCGCCGCCCTGGCCAAAAAGCTGCCGAAAGCAGTGATCGTGGCGGGTGACGAGCCGCTTCAGCATCGTGACGCCTGCGATGCCGTGCGCGCCGCCGCCCGCCAAGCGGGTATCGAAGAGCGCGAAGTGCTGGATGTGGAGCCCAACTTTGCCTGGGGGCGGCTCCTGGAAACCGCGAGCAACCTCTCGCTGTTTGCCACCAACAAACTGTTGGAGCTGCGTTTGGGCAATCAAAAGCTGGGGCAGGAAGGCAGCAAGGCGCTTGCTCAATATGCGGAAATGATGGATGGCAGCGACGACCTGCTATTGGTTAGCATGGGCAAAGTCGATGCCAAGCAGCAGAAAAGCGCTTGGTTCAAAGCCTTAGATAAACAGGGAATTTTTGTTCCCGTATGGCCGGTAGATGCCTCACGGCTTGGCTATTGGCTACGGGATAGGGCCTCGCATAACGGCCTGCAGATCGACCTGGAAGCCGCGCGACTGCTGGGTGAGCGCACCGAGGGTAATCTGCTGGCGGCTGATCAAGAGCTGCAAAAGTTGGCGTTGATCTACCCGGCTAACACCCGGCTCAACGTCGAGCACATTGCCCAAGGTGTGGAAGACAGCACCCGCTTTGACGTCTTCAATCTGGCGGATGCGTGCTTGAAGGGCGAACCCAGCCGTGCCTCGCGGATTGTGAACGGCCTAAAAAGCGAAGGCGTGGAAGCACCGATTGTGCTGTGGGCGCTCACCCGTGAGCTGCGCACTCTGCTATCGCTGCATCAGCATTTGGACCAAGGCCAAAGCTTCGAGCATGCCTGCAAATCCCAAAAGCCGATGATTTTTGATAAACGTCGCCCGTCCTATCAAAAAGCCATTAGCCGCCTTTCCATGAAGCGTTTACACAAACTGCTACTAATGGCCCAGCGCCTGGATTTAGCGGTGAAAGGGGCATCTGCCGTGCCTCTATGGCCGGGGCTGCACGACCTCGCCATGACCATGGCAGGGGCAAAAGGCCTCCTGGCGGAAACGCCCTGGACCTATCGCATTAGTGCAAATAATTAGCACTTTGCATTTTCGTCTTAAAACACTCGCTGTTTGTTTCTATACTAATCACTCAGGCTACTCATAGCTTGCTCCCCGATAAGTCTAAGGATGAAGACAATGAAAACAGTGCGTGCTTACCTCTCGACCCTTTTGATTGCTGCGTTAGTGTTTGCCAGCCTGCCCGTTGTGGCGGCCCCTACCGCCCCGCAAGGTATGGATCTGGTATCAACGCAGTCTGTTTTAGCAGGCGACCGTGCCGGTGCGGACCGCGAGCGTATCAATGAAATCCTCGCCCGTGCCGATGTGCAAGATCAACTGCTCAAACAGGGCGTCAATCCCGCCGATGTCGAGGCGCGTGTGGCGGCCCTGAGCGATGCCGAAGCCCAGCAAATGGCGCAGCAGCTTGAGCAGTTGCCCGCCGGTGCTGGCGTGATTGGTGTGCTGTTCGCGGTATTTGTGATTCTGCTGGTAACGGACATTCTCGGTTTAACCGATGTTTACCCGTTCACACGTTAATTCATCCGCGATGATGAACCGTTATGTTAACGCCCGCACTGCGGGCGTTTTACTGTTGAGCCTGCTACTTCTACTGCTAACCGGCTGCGCACGCAGCCCGGTACTGCTTGAAAGCACCAAAGCAAGCCTGACGCCGCAAACCGAGCTTACCGAGGTGCCGTTTTTCGCCCAAACGGAATACCAGTGCGGCCCAGCTACCTTAGCTATGGTGCTTAATCACGAAGGCGTAGAGGCTAGCTTAGACGAGCTGATTCCTCAGGTATTCTTGCCTGGGCGTGATGGCAGCGTGCAGCCGGAAATGCTGGCCACGGTACGCCGCTACGAACGGCTGGCAATTCCCATCCGAGGTACCATGGATGCTCTGCTCACGCACCTGGAAGCAGGTAACCCGGTGGTCGTGATGCAGAACCTCGCCCTGCCCGCCTTTCCCATGTGGCACTATGCGGTGGCCATTGGCTTTGATTTGCCGAACGAAACGCTTGTTCTGCGCAGCGGTGAAATCGAGCGGCACACCCTATCGTTTAGCCGTTTTGATGCTACGTGGGCACGTACTGAGCGCTGGGGGTTTGTGGTCAGCGAGCCGGGCACGCTGCCCGAAGGTGTCACGGCACGCAATGCGTTAGAGGCCATTAGTGCCTTTGAAGAGCAGCACGGATCAGAGAAAACGCTGAGCAGTTGGCAGGCATTTAGTGAGCGCTTCCCGCAAAATCCTACTGGGCAGTTTGCGCTAGGCAATGCCCTGTATGCCGATGGCCAGCCCGAAGCCGCCCTGGCCGCCTTCGAGACAGCCACGAGCCTCGACCCGGAGATGGGTGCTGCGTGGCTCAATCTGGCCATTATACAATTCCAGCAAGCGCGCCTTGCAGACGCCAGAGCATCGCTTACCCAAGCCGCTTCCCTAGAAGGCGAATGGCAGCCCCGGGCTAGACAGCTTTTGGAAACGCTATAGCGTCGCCCTGAAGAGCCGTGAGAGGAAGCTTCAACTCGCGACGGTGCTGAAATGCCCCCGTGGGAGGGAGCTTCAGCTCGCGACGGTGGCTTGGCCGGGGCGCCTGACGGCGCCATTCGCCCGCTAAAGCGGCCTCCCACCGAAGCTGATCTGGCAGGGCCAACCTCTGCAGGAAGGCCCGCCCTGACCGCTTAGAACACCCGGTTCAGACCGTTTTGTGCCGCCACTCGATAGGCTTCTGCCATGGTGGGGTAATTGAAGGTGGTGTTGACGAAGTACTTGAGCGTGTTGGCCTTGCCCTCCTGCTGCATGATGGCCATGCCGATGTGCAGGATCTCCGACGCCTGGTCGCCAAAGCAATGGATACCGAGAATCTCCAGGGTGTCCTGGTGGAACAGGATCTTCAGCATACCGACCGTATCGCCGGTGATCTGGGCACGGGCGGTATCCTTGAAAAACGCCTTGCCGACTTCGTAAGGCACTTTCGCTTCGGTCAGCTCGCGCTCATTGGGGCCAAAGGAGCTGATTTCAGGAATGGTATAGATACCGGTCGGCACATCGCTGACAAAGCGGTACTCTTTTTCCAGCAGCTCGTTACAGGAGTTTAGGCCCTGATCGTAGGCGGCACTGGCCAGGCTTGGCCAACCTATGACGTCGCCCGCCGCATAAATATGCGGAATCGAGGTGCGGTAGTGCTCATCCACGCTGAGCTGGCCCCGGCCATTCGCTTCCAGGCCGATGTTCTCCAGCCCCAAGCTGTCGGTGTTACCAGTACGGCCGTTGGCCCATAGGAATGCATCGGCACGGATTTTCTTACCGGATTTCAGGCGTACCACTACGCCTGCTTCATCACCCTCGACACTCTCGTACTCTTCGTTATGACGAATCAGCACGCCGTGCTTGCGTAGGTGATAAGAGAGCGCATCGCTGATCTCATCGTCCAAGAACGACAACAGGCTATCCCGGTTGTTGATCAGGTCTACCTTCACGCCAAGCCCCGAGAAGATAGAAGCGTACTCACAACCGATAACGCCCGCGCCGAAAATTACCAGCGTACGCGGCGTGTGAGACAGGCTCAGGATGGTATCGGAACAGTAGATGCGCGGATGACGGAAGTTGATATCCGCCGGGCGATAAGGGCGTGAGCCGGTGGCGATGACGATTTTCTTGGCCACTAACTCTTCCATCCCCTCTTGGCGGTCGCGAACGACGACAGTATGTTCGTCTTTGAAACGCGCGACGCCGTGAAAGAGGTCGATTCGATTACGCGCGTAGAATGTCGTACGCATTTCGACTTGTTTGTCGATGGTACCGCGGGAGCGTTCCATCACTTTTGGGAAGGAGAACCAGCGGGGCTCACCGATATCGCGGAACATTCGGTTGGTATTGAACGCCATGATCTGCTTGACCTGATGGCGCAGCGCTTTGGAAGGAATAGTGCCCCAGTGGGTGCAGTTACCGCCTACCTGGGCCTGCTTCTCAATTATCGCCACCCGCATACCGTGCTTAGCAGCATTAATAGCAGCGCTTTCCCCAGCGGGGCCGGTACCGATCACCACGACATCGTAATTGTGAACCGCCATACGGTTTGGATCTCCTTGTTCCCTGACATCATCAATTCATTAGCGCATACGTAAACGCCCGCGGTTAAGCGAGCGTTTGATGTTATTTAACGCGTAGTAGCATCAGCGGTTAGCGGCGCGTTGCATCGTAACCTAAGTCGGCGCCACGGCTTTCATCACTACGGCGCCGTACGCTACCGCGTTTGCGGTTCTCTTCTTCGCATACTTCGTCTTTACCACCGCAGATATCGCAGCCATCCTTCATGCCGATTTGATTAAGCCCACCGCAGGAGCCTGCAATGGGTTTACGCCCCATCAGCACGCCAACGGCCATCGCGCCCATAATCAGCGCCATAAACCCGAATACCAGTAGCCAAATTGCCATGTTGTCCTCCTAGCATTACGTTAGGTACCTCACCTGCCGACAATACTTGTGCCGATAAGTGCCTTAAAAATCTACCTCCCATTGTACCTCAACCACCGCAAAATGATCAGGCATTGGGTGTTTTTCAGCACGGATATTCGCATCTGCCAACAAAACGGTAAACAAAAACAAACGGGGCTAGCCCAAAGGCTAGCCCCGTTTCTAACGTTCGCTGATGCGATATTAGCCGCCGAAGTCATCCAGCAGGATGTTTTCCGGCTCAACGCCCATATCAAGCAGCAGCTTGATAACAGAGGCGTTCATCATGGGCGGCCCACACATATAGTACTCACAATCTTCAGGCGCCGGATGGTCCTTCAGGTAGTTTTCATACAATACATTGTGGATGAAGCCCGTCGGGCCTTCCCAGTTATCTTCCGGCTGCGGATCGGAGAGTGCCAAGTGCCACTCAAAGTTCGGGAACTCTTCCGCCAGCTGGTCGTACTCTTCGTTGTAGAAGGTCTCACGCCAGGAGCGCGCGCCGTACCAGAACGAAATCTTACGCGTCGATTTCAGACGCTTAAGCTGGTCAAAGATATGGCTACGCATCGGGGCCATACCGGCACCACCACCGATGAAGACCATTTCAGCGTCGGTGTCTTTGGCGAAGAACTCACCAAACGGCCCCATCACCGTTACCTTGTCACCCGGCTTCAGGTTGAAGACGTAGGTGGACATCAGGCCCGGCGGATGACTGCTGCCAGGAGGCGGAGTTGCGATACGAATGTTGAACTTGAGGAGGCCTTTCTCTTCCGGATAGTTCGCCATGGAGTAGGCGCGGATGACTTCCTCGTTGTTTTTATGGGAAATGTCGAACAGGCCAAACTTTTCCCAGTCGCCACGGTACTCTTCTTCGATATCGAAATCGGAGAACTTGATATCGTAGGGCGGTGCTACCAGCTGGACATAACCACCGGCGCGGAAGGCAACTTCCTCGCCTTCAGGCAGCTTCAGGTTCAGCTCTTTGATGAAGGTCGCTACATTGGGGTTGGCCGTTACTTCGGTTTCCCACTTCTTCACGCCGAAGACTTCTTCCGGCACTTCAATTTTCATATCCTGCTTCACAGGAACCTGGCAGGAGAGTCGCCAGCCCTCTTTCTTCTCGCGCATGGTGAAGTGCGACTCTTCGGTGGGCAGGATAGAACCGCCGCCCTCTTTTACCCGGCATTTGCACTGGGCACAAGAGCCACCGCCACCACAGGCGGAAGAGAGGAAAATACCGTTGGCCGCCAGGGTGTTCAAAAGCTTGCCGCCGGCCTGGGTCTTCAGGGTGTGCTCAGGGTCGCCGTTGACTTCAATGGTCACGTCCCCGCTACTCACTAGCTTGCTGCGCGCTGCCAGAATGATCGCCGTCAAACTAATGACGATGACCGTGAACATGACAACACCGAGCAAGATGACAGATGTATCAACCATGTCGGTTTCCTATTGCTGAAGGTTTTCTGTACCTCGGCAGCCTGGGCTGCCGAGAAAACCGGCTCCGATTAAAGCTGAATGCCAGAGAAGGACATAAAGCCCAGTGACATTAAGCCAACGGTGATAAACGTGATGCCAAGACCCTGCAGACCGCCCGGCACGTCGCTGTACTTCAGCTTTTCACGAATACCCGCCAGAGCAGCGATTGCTAGCGCCCAACCGGTACCAGCGCCGAAGCCATATACCACGGCCTCACCGAAGTTATAGCTACGCTCTACCATGAACAGTACGCCACCCAGGATGGCGCAGTTTACGGTGATCAGCGGTAGGAAAACGCCCAGCGCGTTGTAAAGCGACGGTACGTACTTATCAAGGAACATCTCCATGATCTGTACCAGTGCCGCGATAACACCGATGTAAGAGAGCAGACCCAGGAATGACAGGTCGATGTTTTCAGCACCGCTAATGCCGGTCCAGGTCAGCGCGCCTTCTTGCAGCAGGTACGTGAATACCAGGTTATTGACCGGCACAGTGATCGTCAGTACGACGATAACCGCAATACCGAGACCGATGGCAGAAGACACCTTCTTGGATACCGCGAGGAACGTACACATGCCCAGGAAGAAGGCAAGTGCCATGTTCTCGACGAATACCGAAGCGACGAAAAGGCTTAGATAGTGTTCCATGTTACACGGCCTCCTTCGGCTTGGTGTTGTGCTTCATCTTAAACTCGTTCTCTTCGACTTGCTCCGGGTTGACAGAGCGCAGTACCCAGATCAACAGACCAATGATGAAGAAAGCAGACGGCGGCAGCAGCAGCAGACCGTTCGGCACGTACCAGCCACCATTCTGAATGGTCGGCAGTACAGTGAAGCCGAACACGCTGCCAGCACCCAGCAGTTCGCGGAAGAAACCTACCACCATCAGGACGAAACTGTAGCCCAGGCCATTACCGATACCATCCAGGAACGACATGCCCGGCGTATTGGACATCGCGAAACCTTCCGCGCGGCCCATTACGATACAGTTGGTGATGATCAGACCGACGAACACCGACAGCTGCTTGGACATTTCGTAAGCATAGGCTTTGAGGATCTGGTCGACCACGATAACCAACGAGGCAATGATGGTCATCTGAACGATGATACGAATCGAAGACGGAATGTGATTCCGAATCAACGATACGAACAGGTTCGAAAAAGAGGTTACGAAAATAACCGCCAGCGACATGACCAGCGACACGCTCATGCTGGTGGTCACCGCCAGTGCAGAACAGATCCCCAGAATCTGAAGCGCAATGGGGTTGTTCTTAAAAATAGGCGCCGTTAAAACGCCTTTTGCATTTACATCCGCCATGATCAGGCCCCCTCAACGTCGTCGAAGTCAGTCTCGGTGTCTTCGGCGTCTGATGGCTCGGTACCGCTGCGGAATTTAGCCAGGTAAGGAGCAAAGCCCTCTTCGCTGAGCCAGAACTGCAGCATGTTGGTCACGCCGTTACTGGTCAGCGTGGCACCGGAAAGCGCATCGACTTCGTACTCGTTACTCGCGCCGCCTTTGGTCAGGTGGATTTCAGGAGAGAGGTCGCCCTCTTCGCTGTAAATCTTTTTACCTTCCCACTGGGCTTGCCAGCGCGGGTTGTTTACCTCAGCACCTAGACCCGGTGTTTCTGCGTGGTCGTAGTAGGTGATACTGACGATGGTATTGCCGTCACCCTCTACCGACAGGAATCCCATCATACGGCCCCACAGGCCCTGCCCACGAATAGGCAGAACGATCTGGTCAGGATTCTCAGGATCGCCTACTAGGTACACAGTCGCGAATTTTTCTACGCGCGAGAGTCCCGCGATGTCACGGTCGCCAGACAGCGTGCGGCCAGTGGCCGGATCGCGTGCAGCTTCGAAACCATCGAAGGTCTCGGGATCGAACTGATCGGTATAGTCACCGGTTTCGAGTTCGACGACGCGCGCAGTGATCTGGGTGCTGAACGCTTCTTCCACATCCATACCCGGCTCGTAAAGACGCGCCACGTTGAGGATGTTGGTTTTACGGTCCAGCTCCTGATTGAGCTGCTGCGCTGGGCGCAGTGCTACGGCCGCCGTCGAAACGATGACCGAGCACACGATGCACAGCGAGAACGCTACGATCAGGACTTTCTTGATGGAGTTGTTACCTTGTGCCATTAGGCAGTCTCCTCGGCCGGTGTACCAGTGCGCTTGAGACGGCGCTTCACATTGGCCTGGACGAAGAAGTGGTCAATCAGCGGCGCAAACAGGTTGGCGAACAGGATGGCCAGCATGATGCCTTCCGGGAACGCCGGGTTGACTACGCGGATCAAGACCGTCATCACACCGATCAGGGCACCGAACACCAAGCGACCTTGGTTGGTCATCGCGGCAGACACTGGGTCGGTCGCCATGAACACCATACCAAAGGCAAAACCACCAATGACGAGGTGCCAATACCACGGCATCGCGAACATAGCATTGGTCTCGGAGCCGATCAGGTTGAACAGCGTGCTGGTGATCACCATGCCCAGGAAGACGCCCAGCATGATGCGCCAGCTGGCGATCTTGGTCCAAAGCAGTACAGCGGCACCGATCAGGATAGCCAGGGTCGAGACTTCACCCACGGAACCTGGCATGAAGCCCAGGAACGCATCCCACCAGCTATAGGTGTTGGTCAGCGCAGACATACCATCTTGAAACGCCATGGAGAGCGCTGTCGCACCCGTGTAGCCATCGGCGGCGACCCATACTGCGTCACCAGAAATTTGTGCCGGATAAGCAAAGTAGAGGAACGCGCGGCCCGTCAGCGCAGGGTTCAGGAAGTTCTTACCCGTGCCGCCGAAGATCTCCTTACCGATCACGACACCGAAGGTAATGCCGAGTGCAACCTGCCATAGTGGAATAGTGGCTGGCAGAATCAGCGCAAACAGCACGGAAGTCACGAAGAAACCTTCGTTGACTTCGTGACCACGCTTAATGGCGAACAGCACTTCCCAGAAACCACCCACGACGAACGTCACGAGGTAAATGGGCAGGAAGTATGTCGCGCCAAGAACGAAGTTAGCCCACAGGCTGCTGGGATCATGACCGCCCGCGAGGGTCATCATGATGGCATCGCGCCAGCCGTTCATGGAGGCATAACCCGCTTCGATGGCAGTGTTCGCCTGCCAGCCTGCGTTCCACATACCGAAGAACATGGCCGGGAAGGTACACATCCATACCGTGATCATGATGCGTTTCAGGTCGACGCCATCACGCACGTGAGCGGTGGTTTTTGCAACGCTGGGGGGCGAGTAGAAAATCGTATCTACCGCTTCATAGAGCGGATAGAACTTTTCGTACTTACCACCTTTGTGGAAGTGCGGCTCGAGATTATCGAGTGTTTGTCGAATACCCATCATCAGGCCTCTTTCTCGATCATGGTGAGATTGTCACGCAGGATGGGGCCGTACTCATATTTGCCGGGGCAAACGTAGGTACACAGCGCCAGATCCTCTTCGTCCAGCTCAAGACACCCGAGCTGCATGGCAACCTCAATGTCGCCCACAATCAGCGAACGCAGCAGTTGCGTTGGCATGATATCCAACGGCATGACGCGCTCGTAGTTACCCACCGGCACCATGGCACGCTCGGAGCCATTTGTAGAAGTAGTCGGCGCGTAGTTACTCAGGCCTTTAAATTTGGAAAGATAAATGCCCATAACGGAGTGGCGATTCGCACCCAGAGATAACCATCCCATAAAGGTGCGCTTATTGCCCTCTTCCAGCAAACTGATTTGGTTGTGGAAGCGACCCAGATAAGTCAGTTTGCCTTCAGCGGCAGCGCCAGAGAAAACCGAGCCGGAAATCACGCGGGTGTCATCGGGTTTGATGACTTCACCTGCTAAGAGTTCTTGAGTGCTGGCACCCACACGGGTACGCAGAATGCGCGGTTTTTCTGCACGCGGGCCACCTACCGCTACGATGCGGCTTATGTCCAGCTTACCTTCTACAAACAGCTTGCCGAAGGCAATCACGTCCTGATAACCGATGTGCCACACTTTCTTATGCAGCGCCACGGGCGAGAGGTAGTGAATGTGTGTGCCTACCAAACCAGCCGGATGCGGCCCAGCAAAGCTTTCGGTTTTTACACCGCTGACATCACCACCCGGAATTGAGGCGTTTGCACCCGTGCACAGAAAAACGTTGCCCTCGGTCAGGCGGGTTAGCACCTTGAGGCCGTCTTCAAATGCTTGGGCATTTTCATTGATGATAAAGGCAGGGTCAGCGCTTAGCGGATGAGTATCTACAGCGGTGACAAAGATATCAGCAGGAACGCTATCGATGGCTGGTGTGCGTGAGAAAGGACGGGTGCGCAGGGCAGTCCAAAGTCCTGACTCAACAAGCTGGTCGACAACGGTTTGACGATCAAGCTGTCCTAAAGCACCACGATCATGAGAAGCAAATGTCATCGCTTCTTCATTTTCATCGACTTTAATAACCACAGACAGCAGACGACGTTTTTCGCCACGGTTAATTGCGACTACTTCACCACCGGCAGGCGCGGTAAAACGCACGCCATCAATTTTCTTGTCGGTGAAGAGAAGCTGGCCTAACTTGACCTTGTCCCCTTCCTGAACTTCCATTGTTGGTTTCATACCAACATAGTCAGTGCCCAGGATTGCCACGTGACGCACAGGCTGCGCATCTTCAATACGCTGCTCGGGCGCTCCCGTGATGGGGAGATCCAGGCCTTTTTTGACTTCGATCATAGTCTCGCCCAGTTGATGGATCGGATATACGAAGGTAAGGGGTTCGAATGCTTATTTTCTGCCCAGTGAATTCTTATTTTCTGTTCAGATTGTTACCAGTCAGGCCCAAGCAAGCTTGAACCACCCCGAAAAATCTATCGCATTATAAAGATAAGCGCGGCCAATGACCACATCCCTGATGGCCTCCAAAAGTGCTATATGCATTTGTAGTGCATTTGTTTCTGGTACAAAAACGCCACCCGAAGGTGGCGTTGATTCAACGTTTTAAGTAATGCCCTAATTTAGCGCACTACGGACCTGCACTCATTAACTCGCCTGACGTGGCAGCTTCAAAAACTGCACATTCGACATATGCTGAAGAATACGAATGACCTGGCAGCTATAACCAAACTCATTGTCGTACCAGACGTAGACCACTGCATGATTGCCGTTAGCGATGGTTGCTTTGGCATCAACAATGCCCGCGTGGCGATTACCAACGAAGTCAGAAGAAACCACTTCTGCAGAGTCAACGAAATCGATTTGCTTTTGGTAAGCAGAATCAATCGACATACGGCGCAGGTAGTCGTTCAGCGCGTCTGCATCGGTACCTTTATCCAGCGTCAGATTCAAAATCGCCATAGATACGTTCGGGGTCGGTACGCGAATGGCGTTACCAGTCAGCTTGCCTTCTAACTCCGGCAGCGCCTTAGCAACCGCTTTAGCTGCGCCTGTTTCGGTCAGTACCATGTTAAGCGCCGCACTACGGCCACGACGATCACCTTTATGATAGTTATCAATCAGGTTCTGGTCGTTGGTATAGGAGTGAACGGTCTCTACGTGCCCTGTCGCCACACCGTACTCATCGTTGAGTACTTTCAACACCGGCACAATGGCGTTCGTCGTACAGGAAGCCGCCGACACGATGCGGTCATTATCGCCAATCGTTTCGTGATTAATGCCGAATACGATATTTTTGATGTCACCTTTACCCGGCGCCGTCAGCAGCGCTTTTGCTGCACCTTTACACTCAAGGTGCTGGCCTAGACCCGCTTCATCACGCCAAATACCGGTGTTATCAACAATCACCGCGTTGTGAATATCGTAGGTGGTGTAATCAATTTCGCTGGGGGAGTCGGCGTAGATGACCTGCACCACGTTGCCGTTAATGGTCAGCGTACGCGCGTCAGCATCCACGGCGATGGTGCCATCAAACGGGCCATGAACCGAGTCGCGGCGCAGCAGACTGGCACGCTTCTCCAGGTCTTTCGCCACATCACCACGGCCGCGCACCACAATGGCACGCAAACGCAGTAGGTTTCCACCGCCAGCCTTCTCGACCATCACGCGCGCCAGCAGGCGACCAATACGGCCAAAACCATACAGCACGACGTCTTGAGGCTCGCCTTTGTTGCCGCCCGGCTGAAAGCCGTCGATGATCTCGCCTAGCTCATGGCGCAAAAACGCATCAAGGTCGCCACCGCCCTGGCGCTTAAAGCTCACTGCTAGCTTACCCACATCGACGTGAGCAGGCCCCAGATTCATCTCACTCATCGCTTTTACGATGGGGTACGTGTCTTCTACCGACAGCTCTGTGCCTTCAATTTTGCGCACAAAACGGTGATCTTTAAGGATACGAATGACCGACCGCTTGATCAGAGAGCGTCCGAACATCGTGGCCACAACGTTGTTCTGGCGATAGAGCTGCCCCACTAGTGGGATCATTTGCTCCGCCAGAGCTTCGTTGTTTTGCCATTCCTGAAAAACGTTTTCGAGCGCTTGCTGACTCACGTGCGGCCTCATTGAGTTATGAACGGGGATGTCCCGAGCATTATCCGGAGCTTATTAAGGTGCCGCAATGAATGGATAGTCGCACAACATGTAGGGGTATTACAGAAACAGGGTATTGACTACAAACGCCAATGATGCAGCGACCAAGCGATCTTAACTCCCCATGGCGCCAAAGCCTCTGCGCGAAAGGGCGGATCGTGTATGATCTTGGTTCCGTTTCTGTGCAAAACGATACCTTTACTATGCCTTCTTTCTCTCTGCTCGAACCGCCTCAGCCGCAAGGGATTCGCGATACGCTCTATTTGCAAGCGCCGCCGGGCAGTGCGACTGCCCTGGCGCTAGCTCAGGTAGCGTCAAGCGCACCGTTACTGGTGATCACTCCCAACACCGCCAGCGCCCAGAGGCTGGAACAAGATCTCGCTTTTTATAGCAGCGTACCGGTTCTCCCCTTCCCCGATTGGGAAACCTTGCCCTACGACAGCTTCTCGCCCCACCAAGATATTATTTCTGCTCGGCTGAGAACGCTGCGCCTGCTACAGGATGGCGTGCGCGGTATCGTGCTTGTGCCAGTCAATACCCTCATGCAGCGGCTGCCGCCTGTCTCGTACATCGCTGGCCGCGTGATGACGCTAAAGGCGGGGGCCACGCTGAATCGCGAAACCTTCCGCGAATCGCTCTCCCGGGCAGGCTATCGTGCGGTAGAGACCGTTTATGAGCCGGGCGAATACGCCATGCGCGGCGCGATTATCGACCTATTTGCCATGGGCATGGATGAGCCGATTCGTATTGATCTATTTGATGATGAGATCGACACACTGCGCCACTTCGACCCCGGCAGCCAGCGCTCTACCGACAAAGTGGATGTCATCGAACTGCTGCCCGCCCATGAGTATTCGCTCAGCCGCAGCGCCATCGCATGCTTTCGTGAGCAGTTTGAAACCCTGTTTGATGTCGACCCGCGCCAGTGCCCGCTCTATAACGATGCGCTGAAAGCGATTCCCTCTCCTGGGCTAGAGCAGTATTTACCGCTCTTTTTCGAGGAAACCGCCTCGCTGTTTGAGCATCTCACCGAAGACACTCGCATCGCCTTGCTCCCAGACGTTTTCCACGCGGCTGAGCAGCACTGGCAGTCGATTGAATCGCGCTATGAGAATTTAGGTGTTGACCCTACACGGCCGCTACTACCGCCTCACCGGGCGTTCTTCCCAGTTAACGAAGTGTTTTCAGCCATTAAAGCGCGGCCTCGGCTTGAGTTCACTGAGGACGACAGCCAACGCCATGCGCTTGCTCCTCTGGCCCAAGCACTCCCTTCTCTGGCCATCAATGCGCGTGCCAAACAGCCGCTGAGCGAGCTGGCGAGCTTCTTAGATAACCATCCCAAGACCCGCATGCTGTTTGTTGCCGAGTCTCGCGGGCGGCGAGAAGCACTGGAGGAAGTCCTCTCCCCGCTGAAACTATCGCTGCCCCATAGCGATAGTTTCCAGGCTTTTTTAGCAGGCAGCGAGCACATCGCTATAACGGAAAGCTTGGTGGGCAGTGGCCTATGGCTCACCGAGCCCGATGTCGCGGTAATTAGCGAAACCGAGCTGTTTGGCGACGTCGTGCGGCAAAGCCGTCGGCGGGAAAAAGCCACCGACGATAACGAACTAGCGGTCCGCCACCTTTCCGAGTTGCGCGAAGGAGCACCGGTGGTTCACCAAGCCCACGGCGTAGGCCGCTACCTGGGCCTGGAGACTCTGGAAGCGGGCGGCCAGGCCAACGAGTTTCTCGCCCTCTCCTATGCCGACGGCGCCAAGCTGTATGTGCCAGTAGATAGCCTGCACCTTATCTCGCGCTATAGCGGCGCCGATGACGAACTCGCTCCGCTGCATAAGCTGGGCTCCGACCAGTGGGAGAAAGCCCGCCGCAAAGCCGCTGAAAAAATTCGCGACACCGCCGCAGAGCTATTGGATATTTACGCCCGCCGTGAAGCCCAGCAAGGCACAGTGTACGACCCGCCCGGCGATGAGTATGTGCGTTTTGCGGCCAGCTTCCCGTTTGAGGAAACACCGGATCAGAAGGCGGCTATCGAAGCAGTGATCAGCGACATGGTCTCTCCTCAGCCAATGGATCGCGTGGTGTGCGGCGATGTGGGCTTTGGTAAAACCGAGGTGGCCATGCGCGCCGCCTTCCTCGCCGTACAGTCCGGCAGACAGGTCGTAGTGCTAGTGCCGACAACGCTGCTAGCACGCCAGCACTTCGAGAACTTCCGCGACCGCTTTGCCGACACTGCCGTCAATATCAGCCTAATCTCGCGCTTTACCGGTGGCAAAGAGATGACGCAAACCCTGGAAGGCATCAAAAGCGGCCAAACCGATATCGTTATTGGCACCCATAAGCTGCTCTCGAAAAGCGTCGAGCTGCCCAAAATGGGACTGCTGATTATCGATGAAGAGCACCGCTTCGGCGTCGCCCAAAAAGAGAAGTTGAAAACCCTACGCGCGGAAATCGACATTCTCACACTCACCGCCACGCCCATTCCGCGTACGCTCAATATGGCCATGAGCGGCATCCGTGACCTTTCTATCATCGCCACTCCGCCCGCAAGGCGCTTATCGGTAAAAACTTTTATACAGCAGCGCGATAACAGCATTATTAAGGAAGCGCTACTGCGGGAGATCCTGCGCGGCGGTCAGGTCTACTTCCTGCACAACGAAGTTAAAACCATTGAGAATGCTGCTGAACAGATCCGCGAGCTAGTGCCGGAAGCCCGCGTTGCTGTGGCCCACGGCCAGCTTCCAGAGCGCAGCCTTGAGCGGGTGATGTCTGATTTCTACCACCGACGCTTTAACGTGCTGGTGTGCTCCACCATTATAGAAACCGGCATTGACGTACCTAGCGCCAACACCATTTTGATTGAGCGTGCGGATAAGTTCGGCCTAGCACAGCTACACCAGCTGCGCGGCCGCGTAGGGCGCAGCCACCATCAGGCCTATGCTTACCTACTAACCCCGCCACCCAAAGCCATGACACGAGATGCCGTAAAACGCCTTGAGGCGATTAGCGCCTCCGACGACCTGGGGGCAGGCTTTACATTGGCTAGCCACGATATGGAAATTCGCGGTGCGGGTGAGCTCTTGGGAGACGAGCAGAGCGGCCAAATGGAAACCATTGGCTACACCCTTTATATGGAAATGCTGGATCGGGCGGTGAAAGCAATCCGCGCAGGCAAAACCCCTAACATCGACGCGCCCTTCAACACAGGCGTCGAAATAAGCCTGAATCTGCCTGCCCTCATTCCCGATGATTACATTCACGATGTACAGCAGCGCCTAGTCATGTATAAACGCATCGCTAATACGCAATCAGATACCGAGCTTAAAGAGTTGCAGGTAGAGTTGATCGACCGTTTTGGTCTACTGCCACAGCCGTTGAAGAACCTGATTCGGCAGACGAAGCTGCGCCACCGGGCAGAACAGCTCGGTGTTGCGCGCATAGAAGCAGGTGAACAGCGCGGCCGCATGATTTTTAACACCACTACCCAGGTAGACCCGCTGACCCTGGTCACGCTGATTCAAAAATCTCCCCAGCACTACCGCTTAGATGGTTCCGATACTTTACGTTTTGAATTTCCAATGGAAACGGTCGAACAGCGTTTCGAAAAGATTGAAGCACTGCTAACGACCCTTAATCAAAAAGTAGCGGCGGCGTGAACCTTGGGGCAAACTTGTCATTAAGCAGCACATATCGGTAACGCATCGCTGCCCATTACCATGCGTACCAGCAGTGCATACATTGATTAGGATCGACCATGAACATTCGTAAGAACATTACCCGTTGGGGACCTACCAGCCTGGCAGTTCTGCTGGCAGCGAGCCTTGTGGGCCCCGTTTATGCACAGCCGTCGGCCGAGCAGGCCGAAAGCACTGCGGCGATTACTGACGACGCCACTGCTAGTGCAGAGCAAGTTGCTGAGGCGCAGGAACTACCGCGCGGCCACTTCCGACTACCCGAGCACGGCGATATTATTGGTGAGTACTACACCGTTACGGTGGAGGACCCCGAAGAGACGCTTATCGACATCGCTCGTCGCCATAATATTGGCTACGAAGAGATTCGCATGGCGAACCCAGACGTTAGCTTATGGGTACCGGGTAAAGGCACCGAGGTAGTGATCCCTGCGCGGTACATTCTGCCGCCTGCGCCACGCGAGGGCGTGGTGGTCAATCTCTCCGAGCTGCGCCTTTACTACTACCCTGCCGACAATCCCGGCATTGTGGAAACCTACCCTGTCAGCGTTGGCCGCGAGGAGTTTGCGACTCCGGTAGGCATCACGCGGACCACGGTCAAAGTCAAAGACCCTGCCTGGGCACCGCCCGCCTCGATGCGTCGTGAAGCGGCTGCAAGAGGCGAGCCTGCACCCGCTATCGTTCCACCAGGGCCTGACAACCCGCTTGGCCGTCATGCCATCTTGCTGGCTATGCCGAGCTACTTGATCCATGGGACCAATCGCCCTGATGGCGTGGGTATGCGTGTCAGCCGTGGCTGTATTCGCATGTACCCGGAAGATATCGAGTCGCTGTATGAACGCCTACCAAGCGGCACTAAGGTAAACCTGATGGATGCGCCTTTTAAAGCAGGCTGGGCGGCAGACGGCACACTGTTTGTGCAATCCTACCCTCAGCTGGAAGAGAACGTAGGCAACTTTGAGCCGCTTCTTAATGCCATTGAGCGGGTCAGCGAACTGGCAGAAGATCAAGCAGAAGTGGATTACGAGCAAGTCAAACGCGCGGTGGAAGCACCAGACGGCCGCTTTGTGGCGCTATATGGCCCGCAAGCACCCGCCCCTGAGCAGGAACCCGAGCCGCAGCCCACTCAGCAGCTAGAGGGAATTTTGGAAGGTGTCGAGCTTTCCACGACCGTTCGAGTTGAAGGCGACGCTTAACGCGCAAAGCGCTAGCCAACAAAAAACCCCGCCGAGGCGGGGTTTTTCACATCTACAGCGACCACCGAACATGCATCATGCTCGGTGCCCAAGCAGAATTACTTCTGCATGGAACGCTGGAACATGCGGTTCATTTCTTCACGGTTCTGCTCAGACATCTGCAGAGCAGCTTGCGCGTCGCGCTGAGCTTGGTTTGCAGTGTTCAGAGCTTGTGAAGCCATGCTGCGTGCTTCTGCGGCATCAGCCTGTGCAGATTCAGCAGTCATGCGAACTTCTTCCAGAGCGCTGGTAGAAGCACAGCCAGCCAGGATTGCCAGAGAAGCGGCAGCGGCAGTCATCTTCAGAGCAGTCTTCAGAGTCATAATGTTCTCCTTGAGTCTTCCTTGGGTACTACGTTAAGGGTATGACAAAAAATAAAGCTAAAGCGTTAGCTTAAATTTGTCTACCTGCGGTGCAGGTTCTTTACAGCGACTTGTACCAGGGTTACGTACCAAGGCACGCAAGTCAAACGCTGTTTTATAATAGACCACAGCGGTTGTCTATAGCCACATATTTAAAACCTAGAACTTCCTTCAACAACACAAGCCTAGCGGATCACCACGCGTGTGCCAACATCTACTAATTCGGCCACACGTACGATCTGTTCATTGGTGACTGCCACACACCCTTGGGTCCAGTGGAAGCTACCATGGATCTCTGGATCACCGCCGCCAACTCCGTGAATCCCAATAGCGCCACCCAACGCAGTATTCTGCGGGGGAGAGCCATAACGCCGGTAGTGGTCAAAATAGGCTTCGTAATCCGCTTGGGAGTAGATACCTTTTTCAAGCGCCATACGTGCGTGAGGTGGCGTAGGATAATCGATACCAATAAAGATATGCCACTGGCTTTCGAAATTAAATCGATTAACTCTGAATTCGCCCAGCGGTGTAACGTTATCGCCGCGAATTCGCTGGGTTTTTGCGCCACCGCGCCCCAATGAAATAGGCGCAAAACGCTCTACCAGCGCATTCCCGCGAAAAATGGTCAGCGTTGCCTCTTTATCGTCAATTAGCACCCACAACTCACTACTGTGGCGTGGCACAGCAGCGCGAGAAAGCAGCGTCTCAACCAAATCGGTTGACTCATAATCATTCACAGCGCTTGTAGCAGTTGCGCTAGCCACTGCTGGCCAGCCCAGTGCCAACGCCAAAAATCGGCGACGGTTCACAGACATTATTTTGCTCTCAAATACAGGCCAGTGTGGCTAGGCCGAGGACACATTAGTGGCGGCTGTTATACCTTATTCACACAGCTATTGTCAGCGTTTCGACCATCAAATTAGCGTTCAGAATAACGAGCAGCACTGAAACAAACTTTAATTCAACGTTCACTAAATATCGTCAAACTCCTGCATGCTCGCGACTAGTTTGCGAGCTTCTGCATTATGACCTTCTGCCAATGCGCTAAAAAACGTCTCCTCGGGCTCAATTTTGGCCCGAGAAGCGCGATGTTCATAAAGGCTTTGCAACTTACGATGGGACTCTACCGCTGTTTTGGTTAGCTCATCAATCGAACCTGCCACGCTCTGCTTTGCCAGAGCATCAAGCTCAGGGGGCTGGGGGAAGTCGCTTGAATCGTCAAACCATATTTCTAACACTCCACGATGATCCGAGCCATCGTGCAACAGCGCCTCAAGCCCTGTTTTCATCTTTAGCTCGCTATCGGCTAGGTAGGTGAGCGCCATGGCTAGGCGCTCATGCTCGGCTTGTTCTGCGCCAGCGCTGTATTGGCGCGCCATGCGGCCATGATAACCCGCTGCCCACTCAATGAGATCTTTGACTTGGTTATAGCGCATCCGTGCCTCCTGTATCGCTGTTTCCATATAACGTGGTGACGAATAGGCACATTTCAACCTATCAGAGTAAGCAACCAGACGCTATTGGCAACCTCTCCCTCTATCACCACCGCACTGCCGCTGGACTACCACTCTTGGCTTGTCTCCCGTAGCGAGGCAATATCACGCTTAGCCGCTTGTAGGTTCTCTAACAGTTGCTCGGCTAACGTCAACTGGCTACCTACCGCAATCATAGAAGGATTTTGCACAGCGCGACGCGCAGCACCATCATCACTGTGCAGCCTCTCTAGCTGCCCCACCAGCCAGTAAAGCCAGCTTTCCGGCTGCTGCATGGCATCGCGTAGACGCTGCAGCTCTGCCACATCGGGGCCGTCACTGGCGAGCAGCGCGCGCCAGTCATGGCTCGTCAACCGTGCGTGCTCGGTTACCTCTTTGAGCAGCGAGCCCAGTGCTAGCTCGAACAGCGCCAGCGCGCTCTCTTCGATGGCCATCCGTCGGGCAGGGCTGTGCTCGTCATCGCATACCGGCAGGCCGACCAGCAGTTCGGCCTGATACAATAACTGGTTAGTACGGGAACGCGGGCTCACTTGCGTTTATCCTCCACGTGCCATTTGCCGCCTTCGAAGGTTGCTTTCCACCCGGTCGCTTTGCCCTCTTCATCTGTCATCACGTACTGCTCTTTGTTTTTACGCGAGAAGCGAATTTGCGCAGGGCGGCCATCCGGGTCTTCGCTTGGCGCATCAAGAATAAAGTGATACTTCTCCGGCAGCTCGTCAGCGTGAGCTTTCAGCTCTTTAACCAGCGGCGGGCGGGTTTCACGATTTTTAGGGAACTTACTAGCAGCCAGGAACAAGCCACTAGCGCCATCCCGTAACACGTAATGATCTTCCACCTTTTGGCAGGCAAGTTCGGGCATGGGAATCGGGTCCATCTTCGGCGGCGCGACGTCACCACTGCGCAGCAGCTTGCGGGTGTTTTTACACTCGCTGTTGGTGCAGCCAAAGTATTTGCCAAATCGGCCAGATTTTAGCTGCATCTCGGAGCCGCACTTATCGCACTCAATGACCGGGCCATCGTAGCCTTTAATCTTGAACTTGCCGCTCTCTACTTCGTAACCGTCACAGTCTGGACTGTTGCCACAAATATGAAGCTTACGAGTTTCGTCAATCAGGTAGTTATCCATCGCCGTGCCGCATTTCGGGCAGCGACGCTTGGCACGTAGGGCATTGGTTTCCGCTTCTTCGCCCGCGTCTTCCGCCACGGCCTCTTCACCAGGAATCAGGTCAATGGTGGTTTTGCAGCGTTCTTTAGGCGGCAAGTTGTAGCCGCTGCAGCCCAAAAACACACCGGTAGAGGCGGTTCGAATCTGCATTTTTCGGCCACAGCTGGGGCAGTCGATATCAGTCGGCACCGGCTGGTTCGGACGCATGCCCTCCTCGCTTTCAGCCTTCATCAGCTCCATGCGGAACTCATCGTAGAAGGCATCAAGCAGCTCCCGCCAATTGCGCTCGCCTTCAGCCACTTCATCAAGGCTGTCCTCCATGCGGGCAGTGAAGGAGTAGTCCATTAAGTCAGGGAAGGACTCTTTCAACCGCTCGGTGACGATATCGCCCAATTTTTCGGCATAAAAACGGCGGTTCTCCAGCTTCACGTAGCCACGATCTTGGATAGTCGAAATAATCGATGCGTAGGTGGAGGGGCGGCCAATGCCCTGCTTCTCTAGTTCTTTGACCAAGCTGGCTTCGGTGTAGCGCGCGGACGGCTTGGTAAAATGCTGCTGAGGGTCGAGTTTTTCTAGCTGCATTGCCGTGCCCGTCGGCAGGTCAGGCAGGCTTTGATCTTCGTTTTTGCCCGTAGGCTTCATTACCCGGGTGTAACCATCAAATTTCAGCACGCGGCCTTTGGCACGCAGGTCGTAGCCATCTACTTCCACACTGAGCGTGCTGGAGAGGTATTCGGCTGGGGTCATCTGACACGCCACAAATTGCCGCCAAATAAGCTCGTAGAGGCGTTCGGCGTCACGCTCCATACCTGCCAAGTCAGTCGCTTTGCGCTCGACGCTAGAGGGCCGGATGGCTTCGTGCGCTTCTTGAGCACTCTCTTTGCTGCTGTATCGATTAGGCGACTCAGGCAAATAGCGCGCACCATACTCATCACCAATAAACGAACGGACACTCTCCACCGCGTCTTTAGATAGGTTGGTGGAATCGGTACGCATATAGGTGATGTAGCCCGCTTCATAAAGCCGCTGGGCCATGGTCATGGTCTTCTTCACCGAAAACCCTAATCGGCTGCTGGCTGCCTGCTGAAGCGTAGAGGTGATAAACGGCGCGGTCGGTTTAGAGCTGGTGGGTTTATCTTCCCGCGAGGTAATCGAGAGCTTGGCTTTGCGCAGCTGCTCAATACGCGCCAGGGTATCCTTTTCAGAGGTGGGACGGAACGGCTTGCCATCCTGGCGAACAAGGGCAAAACGCACCAATTCTCCATCCGGAGAGAGGAGATCCGCATGAACGTCCCAAAACTCTTCGGGAATAAAAGCGCGAATCTCCCGCTCACGTTCCACAATCAGACGCACCGCGACAGATTGTACGCGCCCGGCGGAAAGCCCGCGGGCAATCTTGGCCCACAATAGCGGCGAGAGCATAAAGCCCACTACGCGGTCCAAGAAGCGGCGTGCCTGCTGGGCTTCAACCCGGGGGATGTTCAAGACACCGGGGGCTTTAAACGCATCCTGAATGGCGTTTTTAGTAATTTCGTTGAACACCACGCGCTTGTAGCGGCTATCGTCGCCACCGATGGTTTCGCGAAGGTGCCAAGCAATCGCCTCCCCTTCACGATCCAAATCCGTAGCGAGATAAACAGCATCGGCCTTCTCAGCCAGTTTCTTTAACTCAGCAACTACTTTCTCTTTCCCCGGAAGCACTTCATAGCGCGCTTCCCAGCCGTTATCTGGGTCAATCCCCATGCGTCGAATGAGCTGGTCGTGAGCTTTGCGCTTTTTATACTCCGCCTTCTCTTCCGCCGACATCTTACGCGTTGCCGCGGCCTGGCGTGCACGCTCCTTTGGGTCGGAGGCTGCCTTACCTGAGCCGCTGGTCGGCAGGTCACGGATATGACCTACGCTCGACTTTACGATGAAATCGTTGCCGAGATATTTATTAATCGTCTTCGCTTTCGCTGGCGATTCGACGATGACCAGTGACTTGCCCATAGTGCTCCACTTTTCTATTGCCCAGGCGCTATCGCCCATGCTCTGAATACGTTGCCGCCTCAATGTGTGCTTGGCGACCATGAGAAAAATGCGCCTACCCTACCCCAGCCCTTGATTAAGCGCTAGTAGCAACCGCCTCTTAGGGAGCTAAGCGAACACTAACAACAACGCATTAGCGGCGCGGTGCGTTTTACGATGCTTTTTTGCATCAGGGTAGCTAGACACTAGACTGCCGCTCGGCACTCGGCAACCCAAATCGCCGCCTATCAATGCAAAAGCCCCCGCTAAAAAGCGGGGGCGAAGGCGTCTTAGCAACTTTATCTAACGCTTACGGGGCGAGCTTCTGCGCTGACCAGTCGGCCGGGTGGCTGGCTTTTTCTTTGGCGCCTCTACCGATGATTCTTGGGCCTTTTCAGTGTTACTCGCTTCGGCTGCTATTTCCGCTGTAGCCGCAGTGGAGTCAGATGTGGGCGCTGTTTCAGGGGCTGGCGCCGCCAAGGCAGCCGGACGCGCTTTATCAAACAACGCTTTTACTTGGTCAAACCGGTTAGCGGCATGTTCAGTTAACTCACCGCTAGCGGCAAAGACATGTTCTAAGTGGCTAATATAGTTATCTATCTCCTCACCGGTTTGCCCTTTTAATAGCTCCGGCAACGTATTAAGCGCCTGCTCACGATCAAGCTTCAAAATAAAGAACTGCTCACGCACTAGGCGCTTAAATTCGCTCAAGGAGGTGCTGGGTTCAAGCTCCGCCCGAGAGGCGCGTAGGCGCTTAAAGTTACGCTCATCGGTGGCCGGTGCGCCACCTAGCACATAGATCACTGAACGCATCACGGCTTCATGAGGGCCACCCTGAGCAATTTTATGACGCAGCTCATTTTGGCGGTTTTCAATAAAGCGGCGGTGCTCAGGCTCTGCGCCAGGACGGCGGCGATGTACATGGGCATCCCCGTACAAGCCAACAGCGGCCTGGAGCAGCGGTTGACCATAAATATCCATAAACAGGCGCTCGGTTGAGCTATCGCGCAGGTCACGCCATGCATTCAGGCTCACTACAATTTGATCAGATGCCATGAGCTCTAGCGCTTTAAATATGTTGTCCTGCTCCACCGGCTGACGATGGCGGCGCACGTAGTCGGCCATAACCGGTAGCGGCACCGTCAGCGGGTTACGGTCTGACATGAGCTTGTAGCCCAGGCGAATGGGGTGCATACGCCGTATCCAGCGCGCCGCCTCGGGCGTCATGATGGACTGTATCCACGGCTGCACGTAGAGACGATAAAACCCCAGGTTAATTTCAGAGATGCGGGCAACGGTGGCGAAGCGCCGATCATCCTCCGGCTGATGCATCACGTCACGATCAAGCTCTTCGAAGTTGCGCGGCGCAAATTCCAGCAGATAGTCACGCTCAATCAGCTCGGCGTCTGTGTGTTCGTCGGCATGAGAAATCGTCGTTTCGTACAGCCCTGGCGGCATCACATCGATGTAGTCCATGTTGGCCGTAAATTCGGAGTGCTCTTTGCGGGAAACACTGCCAGATACGAAGATTCCCAGGTGCCCAGTGGTATCATGCAAGCAGTAAATAATCGTCTGCTCATTCGCAATGATATCCTCTTCGCCCGCGTACAGATCACGAATCCACCCCAGGGCCTGAGGCGGTGGCGTAATATCGTCCCCCCGTGAGCAAAACACCACCACAGGCGAGCGTACATTACGCAGATCAATACGCCGTCCATCGCGGGTAACCAGTTGCGCCGTAGAAAGGCGATTGCCGACAAATAAGTTATCGACAATGTACTGGATCTCATTACCGCCCAGCACCACATGACCACCCCACCAGCGTTCAAACTCTAAATAGCGTTTGGACTCGGTATCAATATTGGCATACAGGTGGTACTGCTTTTTCCAGTAGGTATTAGCCGGGTTGAGGCGCTCAAAGTTCTGAACCAGCCACGCCCCATCAAATAGGCCGTTGCCGATATCACTGGTCAATGCAGTAATCCAACTTCCCCCTGTCATACCGCCGGTATAACGCATGGGCGCCTTGCCATGCTCGCCAGCCCAATAAGAGAGCGGTGCACCAGCGATTAAGATTGGCCCAAATACTTCAGGCTCAAGGGCGGCGGCCATCATGATTTGCCAGCCCGCTTGGCAGTTACCAACCACCATCGGTTTTTCAGTGGTTTCCGGGTGTAGCGCAATCACGTGGCGCAAAAAGGCCACTTCCGACTCCACCACATCTTCCACCGTTTGGCCTGGCTCAGGGAAAGGTAAAAAGCCGATAAAGTAGCAGGGATGGCCCGCTTTTAGCGCGACACCGAGTTCGCTATCAGGCTTAAAACCGCCGATACCAGGGCCATGGCCTGCACGCGGGTCAATAACAACAAAGGGGCGTTTTTGTGGGTCAATCTGGATATTCTTAGGCGGCAATACCCGCAGTAACTCATAGTTAGTCGGATTAGGCAGCGTACGGCCATCCACTAACACCTCGGTTTCAAAGCCGAGCACATTGGGCTTCGTTTGCTCCATGTGTTCGAGATACTGGTTGCCGCGCTCGCGCATGACATCCCAATAAAGGATGTTGCGCTCTACACTGTCACGCCAGTAGCTAACCGCGGCACGACCAAACCCAAAAGGGTCCATCATGCTAGCGAGAGCTTCACCGCCCGGTAACGCCGCGGAATCATTCGATGAGCCAAACCAAGGAGCAGCAAGCGCATTGGCGGTAAGCAAAGGATTAGCGAGAAAGTTCATATATTCTCCCATTGGGTTGATGCATGGCACCAATCCCGAAGCAATGATGCTGCAATGCAATATAGTTTAGGCCACTCCTTGCCTAACGTCGATGATTACCCCCCATTTTCCAACAACTGCCTTATTGATCGAAACGTACACCGTTTATATACCGCCAAGCTTTCAAGGCGGTAGCCCTAAATCAGTGATAGCATTTCGACGCTGAGGCCAAGCCCTATATAACAGGCCTTATACAGTGCGCTTTTTTACCGAGGAAGTTTACCCTGAGGTGGTTATGTCATCCCCCACGCTGCTCAACCGCTTAACGTTTCGACAGCTACAAGTGTTTCAGGCAGTGCATCAACAACGCTCCTATTCACGGGCCGCCGAGCAGCTCGGCCTGACACAACCAGCCGTGAGCGCGCAGATTCGACAGCTTGAGCAAGCGTTGGGGCAGCCTCTCTTTAAGTATGCGGGGAAAACTCTCCACGTGCTGCCAACGGCCGATACACTGGCCCTCTCTACGCGGGAAATCTTTGGTCAGCTGTCGCGGCTGCAAATGAGCCTTTCAGACATTAACGGCAAGATCAGCGGCAAGTTGAACGTCGCTGCCGTCTCCTCCGCGCAGTATGTCGTGCCCTATGTGCTGGCTAAATTTCGCGCACGATACCCGGATGTTCAGTTGCGTTTAAAGGTGTGTAACCGCAGCCAAGCACTTGAGCGGCTGGCCGAACAACAAGACGACGTGGTGATCATGGCCATGGTGCCAGAAGACGACGGCTTGGTGGTTATGCCAATTCTTGAAAACGAGCTTGTGGCGGTAGTGTGGCCAGAACATCCTCTGCTAAGTATGCCCAATCCAACGCTGACGGATTTCGCACGCCATTTCGTACTAATGCGCGAACCAGGATCAGGGGTGCGCAGTGCCTTCGAGCAGCTCGCCGTGGATCAGGAAGTGGGGCTGGCCCACCGTATCGAGCTGGGCACCAACGAAGCTATCAAACAAGGAGTCATGGCTCACCTGGGCGTCGCCGTGTTGCCCCGCTTAGCCGTACAGCGCGAGCTCGAACAGGGGTTGCTAGCTACCCTGGAACTGCCCAACTTCCCCATTCGCCGCGCTTGGTGCACGGTGTATCGCCGAGACCACTTTCCCACTCCGGTAGCAGAGCTCTTCCTGCGTTTTGTGCGTGAGCATCTGAGCGAGTTCCAGCGCCACTTCCAAGCGACTGGCAGCCCGCTTCCTAGCCATGGAGTTTCCTGCTTACCCGCCCTGTCACTGGAATAGGATCACTAGCGGTTCTACGGTGTCTTGTTGATTGCCAAATATGTTACATTATTTACAACCTACGTATCAGTTAGCGTTACTCAGGGCATGGTAAACAGTTGCATCGCGGCCACATTTTGCACGTATATTTTTCGTGATGCGTCGCTCGGATTTTCTGCTTACCAGCCGCACAGTAGAGAGGCTCTCTCCTATGAGCAACACCCCTTCCCAGCGCGTGCCCAGCGGCGAAAAATTCCGTAACGAACATGGCATGACGGTGATTAAAGATGGCATGAAGCAGCGCAAAGCGCAGGCAGATGCCCCTTCACTTGAGCGCAAGCCAAAGTGGCTGCGCGCGCAAATTCCCGGCGGCGAGCGTTTTGAGGCCGTTAAGAAAAACGTGGCGACGCACCGGCTCAGCACCGTTTGCGCTGAATCCCATTGTCCTAACATGGGTGAATGCTGGAGCAATGGTACCGCCACCATTATGTTGATGGGCTCAGTATGTACCCGCGCTTGCCGCTTCTGTGCGGTTGATACTGGCAACCCTAAAGGTTGGCTGGATCACGAAGAGCCGGAAAATACCGCCAAATCCGTCGAGCTAATGGGTCTTCGCTATATCGTGCTGACCTCAGTAGACCGTGACGATCTAGACGATGGTGGCGCCACCCACTACGCCAACTGTATTCGCGCCATTAAAGCGCGCACGCCGGAGGTGGTTGTTGAGGCGTTAACGCCTGATTTTGATGGCGATAAAGCCGCTATTGAGCGCGTGGTCGATTCAGGGCTTGAGGTGTTTGCGCAAAACGTTGAGACCGTTGAGCGGCTGACCAGCAAAGTGCGCGACCCTCGCGCTGGCTACCGCAAAACGCTCGACGTATTGGCCCACGCCAAGCAGTATCGCCCCGACATCATCACCAAAACCAGCTTGATGCTGGGGCTGGGAGAAACGGACGAAGAGATCCTGCAAACCTTCGACGATTTGCGTGAGATTGGTGTCGATATCGTGACGTTAGGCCAATACCTGCGCCCAACCAAAAACCACTTGGCCGTGGAGCGCTGGGTAAGCCCAGAAGAGTTCGAGCGCTATCGCGTACTAGGCCTTGAGAAAGGCTTTATGGAAGTGCCATCCGGCCCGCTGGTACGCTCTAGCTACCGGGCAGACCGCGTGTTCGAAAAGAACAACTTGGGTCTTGCCGCTCCTGCGGCCATTCCAGGTCAAGAGCCGGACAGCAACCGCATCCCCGCCTTCAACGTCGGCTAACTCGCCGCGGACTGCCTGCATACAGCGCTCTGCAGGCAGTCTTCGTTACTCAGGCACCACCAAGGTACGCTTCAGTCGCGCGGCCAACGCCTGCGCAAGCCGTTCGCCAACGTCTTTACCATTAGTCCCGTCTTGTCCATGAGAGAGATCGACCAAATCGGCAAGACGAGTGACCTGCATACCCGCGTAGCCACAAGGATTGATACGCGCAAACGGCGACAGGTCGCCGTCGACGTTCAGCGCGACGCCATGGTAGCTGGCCCCACGACGAATACGCAGGCCGAGCGAGGCGATTTTGGCCTCCCCCATGGCCGTTTCTACGTAAACCCCCGGCGCATCGGGCTTGGCCCAGCCGCGCACTCCATACGCGTCTAGCACGTCGATCACGGCATTTTCGAGCGCCGTGACCAAGTCGCGCACGCCGATCTTGCCCCGACGCACGTCCAGCAGCGGATAGAGGACCACCTGCCCCGGCCCGTGATAGGTAACCTGTCCGCCCCGGTCGGTATTGACCACAGGAATATCGCCCGGCATCAACAGGTGTTCTGGCTTGCCCGCCTGCCCTTGGGTAAATACAGGCTCATGCTCGACCAGCCAAAATTGATCCGCCGTGTTTTCATCGCGCGTGTCGGTAAGCTCACGCATGGCTTCCCATACTGGTAGATAGGGGCGATAGCCGAGGCGGTGCAGAGCAATCGGGGCGTCGTCGCTCATGGTCATACCACCATGTGCACGCGGCCAGTGGCCTTCAGCTCGTTGAACAGTTGGCTCAACTGCTGCTCCCCTGTGGCCACGATGGTGACTCGAACGGACTGGAAACGACCATTGCGACTATCCACGACTTCCAACGTGGTCTCATCGAAGTCAGGCGCGTGACGCACGATGACTTGACACACGGTGGCTGGAAAATCGTCAGCCGCATCGCCCACGACCTTTAACGGGTAATCGCACGGGAAGGTAATTTTGGGTGGCTCTTTCGCCACGGGCTGGCGTAAATCACGCAGCCCTTGCTTGGCACCTTTTTTCATAACTCGCCTTTACATTAAGTGAATCGTTGGGCTAATCCCAATAAATAAGGCCCAACCTCTCACAATACAAGGCGTATGTGAGAAGCTGGGCCCAACACTGGCCGTTTAGCTGGTGAAATTACTGATCAAGTTGCTGAAGAAACGCTGCACTTGATCGAACAGGCGCTTGAACAGCCCACCCTCTTCGATGTTTTCCAGCGCGACGAGCTGGCGCTCCCCCACCATCTCTTCGCCTAGATAGACTTCCAGCGTACCAACGTCATCACCTACTGCCACAGGTGCTTGAATGTCAGCATCCAAATTTAGACGGGCGCGGAGCTCTTCATTGCGATTGCGGGGCAGCGTCATGAAAACTTCTTCATCCACCCCCACACGTAGCTCGTTGATGTCCCCGCCCCACACGCGCGGCGTTGCCAGCACGGCGCCGCGCTCATAGAGCTTCATGGTTTCATAGAAACGGAAGCCATAGCTCAGAAGCTTTTGCGATTCCTGGGCACGCGCCTCTTCGGAACTGGTGCCCATCACCACGGAGATCAGACGCATGCCATCACGCTGCGCCGAAGCGACCAGGCAGTAACCTGCTTCGGTGGTCCAGCCGGTTTTCAGGCCGTCTACGGTCGGGTCGCGCCACAACAGGCGGTTACGGTTCGGCTGATCGATGCCCGCAAACGAGAAGTTACGCTGTGAATAGATGGCGTAGTGCTCGGGATAGTCGTTGATAATGTAACGAGACAAACGCGCCATATCATGGGCGGTCGAGTAGTGATTCTCATGGGGCAAGCCAGTGGCATTCATGAAGTGGGTATCGTTCATGCCCAAACGCGTGGCGTGCTGATTCATTAGGTCGGCAAACGGCGCTTCACCGCCCGCCAGATGTTCTGCCATGGCCACGCTGGCATCGTTACCCGAGACGATGATGATGCCATGAAGCAGATTATCCACCGAAACACGATCGCCCACTTCGATGAACATCTTCGAGCCGCCGGTACGCCAAGCGTTTTCGCTGATATTGACCATATCGGTCAGGTTGATGGTGCCACGATCTAGCTCACGTTCGACCAGGTACGCGGTCATCAGTTTGGTCAAACTTGCAGGCGGCAAACGCTCATCGGCATTGTGCTCTGCAAGAATGCGACCACTGTTGGCGTCCATCAAAATCCACGAACTCGCGGCAAGCTGCGGTGGTGCAGGGATGATCGTTTGGGGTTGAGGGATCACCTGAGCCATCGCCGGGGCGACGACGGCCGTCATCGCTGCGAAGAGGCAGAGCTTGGCGGTACGGCGGATTGACATCATTACATTCATCACATACTTCTCACTAACAAAGAAAAATGGCGGCGCATGATACGCCACTTGGGCACATGTAGAGAGCGATTATCTCACGACAAATACTTGAGGAAAGCCTGCGCGACGAAGTTCTTCACGAGCCTGTGTCTCTTGACTGGGACTGACGGGGCCGACCTGAACGCGGTGAACGTCGGTCTCACTTTGCACTCGAACGCCGCGGGGTAACTCATCCGACAGCCGCTGCTGTAGCTGCTGCGCTCCTTCGGCACTCCCCAACGCAGCCACCTGCAAATAGACGGCATGACCACTGCTCGGCTCGGCTGACGCTGCCCTAACAGGCCGAGTCTCAGAAACAGGTGTGGAAGCCGCAGCGGCGGGGGCCGCCGATGTGGCTTGGGGGGACGAAACGCTGCCCCCTCGACCACGCTCGGCTAACCACTGAGCAGGGTCGATCGCCTCGACGCGCACGGGCCCGGTTCCGTTTTCGAGAATCCCCAAGCGTGCTGCCGCCGCATAAGAGAGGTCGATTTCACGATCGCTATGGAACGGGCCGCGGTCATTGACGCGAACGATCACCGAGCGTCCGTTGTTCAAACTGGTGACCCTGGCAAAGGTGGGCAGCGGGAGCGAGCGGTGAGCTGCCGACATTTTGTACATGTCGTAAATCTCACCGTTGGACGTGGCGTAGCCGTGGAATTTTTCACCATACCAAGACGCCGTACCCTGGCGCGCATAGCCGCGTGAGTCGGGCAGCACGTGATAGGTTTCGCCCCACACTTCATAGGTGGAACGGTTGCCCGCCCGGGAAGGCGCTTCGATTCGCGGCTCGGCATCGGGTACGGTGCTGACATCCGGCGGCGCAACCGGGTAGGCATCGCCAGTCATCGCATAGCGCTCGCCACTGGCAGCCGCCGGAGCAGCAGGCGCGGAGCTTGAAGCACCTACCTCACCGCCTGCACGCTGCGGCGCTTGGCTGGCACACCCGCTCACCAAGGCAGCTAACAGCAGCGAGCCGCTTAGGTAGCGCATATTGATTCGCAGTTTAGTCATGCTCAGCCTCAGCTTGCTGCTTGATAGCCTCTGCCAGTTCGGCGACTGCCATGGCGTAGAGGTGGCTATGGTTATAGCGGGTAATCACATAGAAATTGTACTCACCCAGCCGGTAGCTTTCCTGGCCATCGGCATACTCCAGCACCAGTGGCACCACTGGCGTATCGGGCGTTAAGGAAGTTTCCGTCACCACACCCTGCTCAGCGGCTTCGGCAGCCGTCGTGCTTGGGCGCACCGTCTGATTGAAGCTCAGCGCTTCAGGGAGCTCTTCAGGGCCTTCGGCTTCATGGTAAATCGCGCCGCCTCGTTGCCAACCATGCTCGGCGAAGTAATTGGCAACGCTACCAATCGCATCGACCGGGTTATTCCACAGATCGCGCTTCGCGTCACCGTCAAAATCGACGGCGTACGCTTGATAGCTGGTAGGTATGAATTGAGGGTAGCCCATGGCCCCTGCATAGGAGCCGTAGAGCGACTCGGGTGCCACCTCTTGCTGATAGGCGATGGTCAAAAAGGCCGCTAGCTCGCCGCGAAAGAAATCGCCGCGTACCGGGTGGTGAAATGCCAGCGTGGCGAGAGAGTCCAACACTTTATGACGCCCTTTGTGGCGACCGTAGTAGGTCTCTACACCCATGATGGCGGTAATCACTTCCGGCGGCACGCCGTATTCCGACTCGGCACGCGCCAGCGCATCGGCATGGGCCTTCATGAACGCAACCCCTTCGTCGATACGCTGCTCGGTTAGAAAAATATCGCGATACTCGAACCAGCGCAGCCGACGCTCGGCCGCGCCTGCCATGGCATCCAACACTTCCTGTCGATAGCTTGCCTGAGCCAGCGCTTGCTCCAGCCACGCATTTGGCACGCCCTGCTCGGCCAGCTCGTCAGCCAGTTGCTGGGTTTGCGGATTATGCTGCGGATCGAAACTGACCGTTTCCTCAGCGACGACCGCTGGGGCCGAACACGCTACTAGCATGGCAATGGCATAGCCACCCACTTGACTTCGCGCCCTGTTCATTTGCTCACCACTCCTGTGAATTCATACTGCCACGACCTTGACCGTCAGCGTGGCAGTAACCGCCGATGGGCGTGTATGGACATGAGAATACCGAACCCCGCTAACAAGGTCACGCTAGAGGTGCCGCCATAACTGACCAGTGGCAGCGGCACGCCCACCACCGGCAAAATGCCGCTCACCATACCCACATTGACAAATACATAGATAAAAAACGTCAGGATAATACTGCCCGCAAACAGCCGCCCAAAGGTATCTTGGGATGACGATGCCAGCCATAAGCCGCGGCCTACAATCATGATATATAGTGTTAGCAGCAAGAGCATACCCACCAGGCCGAACTCCTCACCAAGTACAGCAATAATAAAGTCGGTATGTCGCTCTGGCAGGAACTCAAGCTGAGACTGCGTTCCTTCCAACCACCCCTTTCCCCACAGCCCGCCGCTGCCAATAGCCGTGGTGGATTGAATAATGTTCCACCCTGAGCCCAACGGGTCGCTATCAGGGTCTAAAAATGTCAGTACCCGCTGGCGCTGGTAGTTGTGCATGTTCATCCATAGTACCGGCAGGCCCGCCGCGCCCAGGGCCGCGACCAAGCCAATGAGCTTCCAAGAGAGCCCAGCCAGAAGCACCACAATCACCGCAGCACTAGCCACCAGCAGCGATGTCCCAAGGTCAGGCTGGATAGCCGTGAGCACCACGGGCACGCCGATAATCACCGCACACACCACAATATCACGCAGCCTAGGCGGCAACTGGCAGCGATTTAAGTAAGCGGCCACCATGAGCGGTACGGCTAACTTCATCATCTCAGAGGGCTGAAAACGGATGACCCCCGGAATTTCCAGCCAACGCTTGGCACCCATACCTACATCGCCGACAACTTCAACCGCCAACAGCATCGCTAGCCCAGCACCGTAAGCCAGCGGGGCCCAGCGTAAAAAAGTTGAAGGGGAAAATTGTGCAATAATCACCATGCCAGAAAGCGCAATACCAAAGCGCATGGCTTGGGCAATCACGGTGTCGATACGCTGCCCGGAAGCGCTGTAAAGCACCACCAAACCGCCACCCATCAACACCAACAGCATCCCTAGCAGCCAAGGGTCGAGGTGGATACGCTCCCAAATACTTTTGCGACGGGCAATACCGCTATCAGGCGGGCGTACCGGATAACGGCGCAGCGAGCGGGTAATCAGTTGCCAAGGCATCGCTAGTTACCCTCCACGTTGGCGGTATCTTCCTCTAACACCTCTTTGACTTCCTCGGCCTCGGGGGCCTCATCTTCGAGCAGCCAAGCATCCGTCATCGCCCGCGCCAAATGCGCGGCATGAGTGCTGCCGCCCCCCGCGTTTTCAACGATGACCGATACCGCAATTTTCGGTTCTTCAATGGGCGCAAAAGCCATAAAGAGCGCGTGGTCTCGTAGCCGCTCCTCTAACTCCTCCGCGTTGTAACGCTGATCCTGGCCGAGCGAGAACACCTGGGCCGTGCCTGACTTGCCCCCCATGCGATACTCGAGCCCAACCCCAGTTCGACGCGCCGTACCCTCGCTGCCACTGAGCACTTTTTCCATACCGCTATATACCCGATCCCACCAGTTATCGTTGGCCAGCTGAATATCGGGGAGCGTATCGGGTAGTTCTGCGGGCACTGGCTCTTCACCAATACGCAGGGCAAGGCGAGGCTTCACCCAGTGTCCACGGTTTGCCAACGCGGCAGTGGCACTGGCCAATTGCAGAGGTGTGACCTGCCAGTAGCCTTGGCCAATTCCCACCGATAGCGTTTCACCGGGGTACCAGGGCTGGTTGAAACGTGCTCGCTTCCAGTCTCGGGAGGGCATGAGTCCAGTGCTTTCCCCCTGCACATCGTGGGCAACGCGCTGGCCAAAACCAAAGTTGGTCATACGCTCATGGAGCTTATCAATGCCGAGGTCATGAGCCAGCGTGTAGTAGTAGGTGTTGTTGGAGACCGCTATCGAGCGCTCCATATCGACACGGCCATGCCCCCAGCGCAGCCAGTTACGGTAGCGTCGGGAGTCGTTTGGTAGCTGATAAAAGCCGGGGTCATTAATGGTGCTGTCGGGGGTAATGACCCCTTCCACCAAACCTGCCAGGGCCAGAAACGGCTTGATGGTGGAGCCCGGCGGGTAGTGTCCTCGAATGGCACGGTTAAACAGTGGCAGATCGATATCTTCCTGCAGTGCTCGATAAGAGGCTACGTCGATCCCGGTCACAAACTGGTTGCTATCAAACCCCGGGGTCGACACCATCGCCAGAATCTCACCAGTATTTGGCACAATAGCCACAATAGAGCCACGCCGACCATCCAAAAGCTCGTAAGCCAGCATCTGCAGGGAACGGTCGAGAGTAAGCGTTAAGTTAGCGCCGGGCACCGGGTCAGTACGGCCAAGCTCGCGAAGCACGCGACCACGGGCGTTGGTCTCTACCTTGCGTAGGCCCGCCTCTCCATGTAGCTCGGTTTCGTAAAAACGCTCGACACCGGTCTTGCCAATAAAGTGCGTGCCCGCGTAGCGGCCTGGGTCTAAGTCCTGTAGCTCTTCGGCGTTAATACGTCCCACATACCCCAGAGCATGAGCCATGACTTCAGCATCGGGATAGTAGCGCAACAGCTGGGCTTCCACTTCAACACCAGGCAGCCGGTGGCGGTTAACGGCCAGTCGCGCAATCTGCTCTTCGCTTAAGTCACTCATCAGCAGCGCAGGTTGAAAAGGACGCTGACGCTGCCGCGAGCGCACCTGAAATGCCTCTATCTCTTCCTCAGGCAGCTCTAATAAATCGACGATCAGGGCCAGAGTGTCGTCTAGATCATCGACACGCTCACGCACCAGGGTCAGGTTGTAGGTAGGACGGTTTTCCGCCAGCAGCGTACCGTTACGATCGTAGATAAGCCCGCGGTTAGGCGGCAGAGGCTCGACGCGTACCCGGTTCTTCTCGGAGCGCGTGCTGTATAAATCGTGTTGAACGATTTGCAAATAGCCAAGGCGGCTTACCAGCAAGCTCGTCAACACAATCACTACCAAGACAGCAAGCAGCGCCCTGACACGGAAAATACGCAGCTCTTGCTCAGGATTTTTTAGCGTGTCACGGCGCTGGGGCATGGCAACAGATGACTCTCAAATCAAACAATAAAAGCGGCGGCCCCAGTGGGGAATAAATGCAACATAACGGCTAGTGATTAACTCTGTGTTGCTCACTAGCGGTGATAGGGGTGGCCCACTAGCAGTGTCCAGGCGCGATAAAGCTGCTCTGCCAACATAATTCGCACGAGTGGGTGAGGTAGCGTTAGCGGCGAAAGTGACCAAGCTTTATCAGCCATAGCGGAAAGCGCAGGCTCTAAGCCGTCCGGGCCACCCACCAACAGCACCACATCACGCCCTTCCATGCGCCAGCCATCCGCTTCCTGCGCCAACTGTTCGGTGGTCCAGGGTTTGCCCTTTACCTCCAGCGCCACCACGATTTCATCGCCACGCAGCTTTTCACGAATTCGCTGCGCCTCTTGCGCGCGGGCTTTAGCGATATCGGCATTTTTGCCACGCTGGCCGAGCGGTATTTCTTCAATTTCCAGCGTGAAATCCCGAGGGAGCCGCTTGCGGTAGGTCTCAACGCCTTGTTCCACCCATGCAGGCATTTTTGTACCCACCGCTAACAGCCGAATCCTCATGACATCGTGGCTCGCTCTTCAAACTGCTTCAGCGATTCACTAATCGCGCCAGCGTCGCTAGGCAGATCTGCCCAAAGGCGCTCCAGGTCATACAGCGCACGGGCTTCTGGAAGCATAATGTGAACCACCACATCGCCCAGGTCGACCAGCACCCAGTCGGCATTATCGCCACCTTCAACACCGCGAGGGTGAAGGCCGGATGCCTTGGCTTTTTCGACAACGTTCTGGGCCAGTGCGGCCACGTGGCGGGTAGAAGTACCACTGGCAATCAGCATCAGATCGGTAACTTCGGTTAATTTCGCAACGTCGAGTTGAGTAATATCGCGTGCTTTAAGCTCTTCTAGCGAGTCAATCGCTAGGTTTTTCAGTGTATCGATGTGCATGACTCCTGAAGGCAACCCCTTGTGGTGGTATCGAGTGGTGGTATCGAGTGTCGTTACTAACGTCGGTATTTCGAGTGGCATCAGCCTGTAAGCGGGCCATTGTAACGGCTTCTTTCACGACTGCCAGTGCTATTTATCGGACTGATAAAGCCCTTGATAAAAAATAGCCTGTTCTACCGCTTCTGGTAGTAAGTAGCGCACGCTTTTACCCGCCTGCAGCCGCTCCCGAATATAAGTGGCAGATATCGCCATTAAAGACGGCAGCTCAAGCATCAACATTCCGCCTCTCGTGCGCTGCATTAATACATCGACACTATCGACTTCTCGATTGCCGACCAGTTCCTTCAATGCTGACGGCCAAGAAGATTGATAACCTGGGCGAGCAATGACCACTAGGTGGGCCAACTCGAAAAGCTGCTCTGCACGGTCCCACTTCGCCAAACGTAAAAAGGCATCGAAGCCGATCACCATGACTAACGGTACATCGTCGCCATACTGCTGGCGGAGTTCCGCCAGCGTATCCACGCTGTATGAGGGGCCGTCGCGCTGAAGCTCTCGATCATCCGCTAACAGCCCTGGCGTATCGCCAATGCCCGCTTTTAAGAGGGCTAAGCGCTGGGCAGCCGACACCTGCGGTGTATCTCGCAGGGGCGGCTGCGGCGCGGGCACCATATGCAGCGTATTGAGGCCTAACACCTCGCGCACTTCTACAGCGCTGCGCAGATGGCCGTTGTGAATGGGGTCAAATGTCCCCCCGAGCATACCTACCCGCATTGGCCCGGCGATGCTGGGCGTGTCACTCATTGTCTAACCTGGCCGTCACCCAATACGATATATTTTTGAGTCGTTAAGCCTTCAAGCCCCACCGGACCACGGGCGTGAAGCTTATCAGTGGAGATACCGATTTCTGCCCCTAACCCATACTCAAAGCCATCCGCAAAACGGGTAGAGGCATTCACTATCACTGAGCTTGAGTCCACTTCGGCCATAAAACGCCGCGCCAGCGAGTAGTCTTGAGTCACAATCGCGTCGGTATGGTGCGAGCCGTAGCGCTCAATATGCTCAATCGCCTCTTCCATTCCATCGACCACTTTAATGGCGAGGATCGGCGCCAAATACTCCGCATGCCAATCGTCCTCTGTAGCCAAAGTGGCTTGGGGAAGTAACGCGCGCGTGCGCTCACAGCCACGCAGCTCTACCTGATGTTCTGCATAGGCCCGGGCCAGCTCCGGCAGCAAAATATCGGCAACGGGCGCATCCACCAGCAGCGTCTCCATGGTGTTGCAGGTGCCATAGCGGTGCGTTTTGGCATTAACGGCAATCACCAGCGCTTTAGCGGGGTCGGCGGTGGTATCAATATAGACGTGGCATACGCCGTCCAAATGTTTGATAACCGGTACTTTAGCTTCGCGGGAAATACGCTCAATCAGTGACTTACCGCCGCGAGGAATAATCACATCAATATAGGCAGGCATACTGATCATTTCACCTACGGCCGCACGGTCGGTAGTGGCCACTACCTGCACACTGCCCGCTGGCAGGCCCGCATCGGCTAGCCCTGCCTGAAGGCAGCGGCTAAGCGCTGCATTAGAGGCGCTGGCTTCGGAGCCACCGCGTAGCACGCAAGCATTTCCCGATTTAAGACACAGGCTGGCCGCTTCGATCGTTACATTGGGGCGTGACTCATAAATAATGCCGATAACTCCCAGCGGAACGCGCATTTTGCCAACCTGAATGCCGCTGGGGCGGTAGCTCATGCCGTCAATCTCACCCACCGGATCGGGTAGCGCTGCCACTTGGCGAAGACCTTCAATCATCGCGTCAATGCGCTGGTCATTCAGTGCCAGCCGGTCTAGCAGTGCATTGTCTAGCCCATTGTCACGCCCACGCTGCATGTCCTCGGCATTGGCCTGTAGAATATCACTGCGTGCCGCCGCCACACGCTGCGCCATTGCCTCAAGCGCTTGATTCTTAATGTGGGTATTGGCACGTCGCAATGCGCTTGCCGCTGCCCGAGCGCCCTGCCCCAGGGCCTGCATATACGCGGGCACATCCCCGGCAGCCAAATGGTGTTGGGCGTCTTCTTGGAATGCATCAGAACCGCGCATACTATCTCCCTGTGTTGTGGTCAGCGTTGCTAAGTGAAGTGGGCTTATATTACGCCATTTGGGCATTATACTGAGTGATTCAAAGGACTAGGCCAAGCAATGCATTATGCGACTGCTAAATAGGCCAACCGCCATCAGGTAAATAGTAAGCCACCATGCAAAGTAAATACAAAATCAGCCTGCTAAGAGCCAGTCTACTCGCCGCTGCCGTGGCGCTGGCTTTATGGACGCCCATGGCACCGCCAGCAGCTGCCCTGTTACTCTGGCTGTCGGTTGGTTGGCTCTTTATTACGGCGCTGGTACTGGATTTTAGCCATCGCCGCTCTCCTGGGCTGCCCTGGCAGATGCTCGCTGGAACGCTACTACTAGGGTTAATTGCCGCCGCACCTGAGCGGCATGCGCTGCTTATTTGGGCATGGGGAGCAGTGTTTATGCTGCCTCAACATCGCTGGGCCGCCATTTTTAATGCATGCGCGGCCATGCTTAGCTGCTTACTACTCGCTCCCATGGTGAGCCTACCGGAGTGGCTCCTAATGGTTTTATCGCTGGCAACACTCAGCGTACTGGCCCTTTCACGCACTCACCAGTTAATTAATATGAATGGCGATATACGCCAACGCCTAAGGCTAGTACCAGGAGCAAACCTATGGGCAGGCGAGCAGCTCTTACGCGATTTACTGCGAGAACAAACCCGCTCAGAGCGGGAAGCTATCCATGCCGAAGTGTTAGTCATTCAAGTAAAGCGTCACCAACTTTGGCCAGTCGCCCAAAAACTCTGCGAGTTGACTTATAAGTTTGAAAACGTCTATCGACTGAATGGCACGACACTCGCCACCCTCATATTATCGAGAACGCCCAAAGAGGCCGCTAAACGGCGCGAGCTCCTATGTGCTGTTCTACCCGACAGCGCCGCCATTTATCACCAGTCCCTAATGGAGATCGAGCTGGCATCACTCTCAATCGAAGCCCTAAGCCGCTACCCGAAACATCGGCTAAGTGAGGCCGCATGAGAGCGCCGCCACTGCCCAAGCGACTAATGACTGCGGCCTATAGCGCCAGTATGTTCATCATGGTGGGCTACATGATGTGGCTGTACGCGATGGGCAGCTACCGCGAACTGCTAATACCGCTATTTTTGGCAATGCTGTTATTGGTCAGTTTGCTGATGCATTTAGGCCAAGGGTTTCGCCCCTGCATACCGCGCATACTGTTATTGGCGAGCATCTATATTGTTGTGCTAACCGCCACCTATACACAGCCAAGCCCAGCGCCCCTATGGCTCGGCTTACCCATTGCAGCCACATTTTTACTGTTGCCGCTTTGGAGCGCGCTTAGTCTGAATATGGTTTGCCTTTCCGCCTGGTGGTGGCTAGCACCTTTTGAGACGACTGCTTTTTCACTTAGTCATGTGGCGTTGACGCTACTGCTCGCCCTTCCCCCATGGGAACATGCACGCCGTCGGGCGCTACTGCGGGCCACAGACCCAAACGATAGCGACTGTGATGCTTACCATATTGATACGCTGAAAGAGCGGCTCAATAATGAATTTCAACGGGCAGCAATGCTCAATAAGCGCTTGGCAGTCCTAGTGCTTCACTTACCACAGTTGGATATGGCAGAAGAGCAGTTTGGTCACCGTGCGCAAACCGCCTTATTGGGTGCCCTGTGCAGCGAGGTCAATAGCCGTTGCCGTGATCACGATATACTGGGTCGCGCTGGCAATGCGACATTCTGGCTGGTCCTACCCGATACCAGTGAAAGTGGCGCCTTGCTTGTTAGGGAGCGCTTACAGAGAGCGCTTTCCCGTCGTGTGCTAGTGGAAACTGGGCAACTAGAAGCGCGCATTACCACCTGCCTGCCTCTTCGCAAAGAGAGCTTCGAGCGATATGTACAGCGCCTGGAAGCGCGTGCCGAAGCTATTGCCAACGTGTAACCCATCTGCGGACGGAATCGCCCTTGTCTATCGCCGACACACTGTTATCTCTGTCACTTTCACCTACGCTGCTGCTCCTACTGGTGCTGGGGATTGCCATGGTGGAATCTCTAGCGCTGGTAGGCTTACTGGTGCCCGGCGTTGTACTTATCACTGCCGCTGCCTCTATGGCAGGGCATCAAATGGTCGCGCTACCGTGGCTAATTGGCGCAGCCTTCGCAGGGGCTGTGTTAGGCGATGGGCTTAGCTACTTTTTAGGCTATCGCCACCGCGATACCGTGGTGACCCGTTGGCCGCTTTCGCTTCATCCCGAATGGCTAGGCCGAGGCGCCCGTTTTTTTGAGCGTTATGGTATCTACTCGGTGTTTATTGGGCGCTTTGTCGGACCCGTGCGCCCTATTATTCCGCTCATCGCGGGCATGATGCATATGCCAGCGCGCACCTTTCTCTTAGCCAACGTAATTTCTGCTGCTCTTTGGGCACCGGCATACGTTTTACCCGGCTACCTGCTGGGCCACACTTGGCAACAGCAGCTCAACCTGCCCGCCAATGTTGAAATGGCCGTGGTGATGATGGCCGTTAGCGTCGTGGCACTGGCCGTAATGTTCTCCTGGGGCCGCGCGCAAGTAGGTCACAAGGGGCGGGTGTACTTTGCAATTGCACGTATTGCTCGCCGAATACCCGCCATGCGCCGCCCGTGGCTCGCTATGAGTCGCAGTGGCGAGGTGCCTTTAGCCTCACTCTTTTTATGCATCATAGCGCTTACCGCAGCATCCGCCTGGACACTGATGGTCATGCAGCATCCAGGCCCTTTGCTGATTGACTTGCAGGCGCAGCGACTCTTCTCCTGGCTGGCAACTCCCTGGCTAACAGACGCCAGCCTGCTACTTGCCGAGGTGGGCGATAAAGCGGGGATTATTACACTCGTCGCCCCTTGGGCACTCTGGTTGCTGTTGGTCAAACGTATTGACCTACTTGCCCATGGGGCGCTAGCGCTGGGAGGTATTGGCGCACTCAACACATTAGGTAAAGCCGTATTTGCGCGGGCTAGGCCTGACACACCGGACTATTTAGTCGGGTCGTTTTCCTACCCAAGTGCACATACCTCCACATGGGTGGTAGTGGTGGGTATCACAGCAGCCTTTGTCGCGTCACAGATGCCGAGACAAAGGCGGATGTGGGTATATTGGCTTGCCATTGCCATCACGATCCCAATGGCACTTTCGCGTCTGATCATTGGTGTCCACTGGCTCAGCGACTTAATGGGCGGTGTGCTGCTTGGTCTGGTCGTCTGTGCGCTTGTTCAGCTTAATTGGCAACGGCGTTATCGCCCTCCTTTGCCATCTTTTCCCTGGCTTGGGCTGCTGCTTGGGTCACTACTACTCATCATTCTACGTGTTACTTTTTTCCCGCCCGTTTAAACATAGGGATTCATGCAGGGAGTGACTCGTTCAACCCAATGCCAACCACATGCCTACGCCAATCATCAATGTGCCCGCGATGCGGTTAAGCAGCCTCACATTGCCGCTTTTACCTAGCAGCTTACGCAACGTTTTACCGCCGGTGGCATATACCAACATACTGGCAAACTCAATGGTGAGAATGACAGCAATTAGCATACTGAGCTGCGGCGCAAGCGGCCGACTGCCATCTAAAAACGGCGGCAGTAGCACCATAAAAAACGCCCACCCCTTTGGGTTGGCAACGGCCGTTACCAAACCTTGGGTGGCAAGCTGAAGACGCCCAGCGGCAGGGCCAGTATCCAGCTCACTAGGAATAGCCATACGGCCCCGTGAGCGCCACATCATGATGCCCAAATAGGCCAAATAGGCACCGCCCACCCACTTGAAGGCGATGAATAGTTCGGGCTGGCGCAGCATCAACGCAGCGACGCCCGCCCCCGCCGCCGCCGCCACGAAACCGACGCCGATCAGCTCTCCGACCATCATCCACAGCGTGCGTTTGACGCCTTGCGTCATGCCCAACACCATGGCCAGCGTCATGCACATGCCTGGTGTTAACGAGACGAAGAGAAACGTCGGTATGAAGACCGAGAGCGTCGCCCATGACATCATGGCGAACCGTCCTTGTTTTGCGCATCGCGAGAGGTGGCCGCGGCGTCTTCGCCCCAGCGGGGCATCAGGCGGTGGGCAATACCCAACTGATTGAGTATGCGCGCAACAATAAAGTCGATCAGATCTTCCATGCTTTGAGGGCGGTGATAAAACCCTGGAGCGGCGGGCAAAATCACCACACCCAGGCGGCTAAGCGCCAGCATGTGCTCTAAATGAATGGGAGAAAACGGGCTTTCGCGTGGCACCATCACCAACGTACGGCGCTCTTTAATGGCCACATCAGCGGCGCGCTCAATCAAGTTATTACTGGCGCCGGTCGCGACCGCCGAGAGCGTGCCCGTTGAACAGGGGCAAATTACCATGGCCGAAGGTGCACCAGACCCAGATGCCACGGGCGCCATCCAGTCTTCTCGACCAAAACAGCGAATTTGCCCTGGTTGGGCACCGCTTTTTTCTGTGAGCGTCTCTACCAATCGCTGCGGCTGGGCAGGGAGTGACACATCCGTTTCCGTGGCAATCACCATGTGAGCCGCTTTGGAAATCATTACCCACACTTCATGCCCCGCCTCGACCAGCACATCGATCAAGCGAAGGCCATACTGAGCGCCTGAAGCACCTGTTAGCGCTACTGTTACCGGAGGTTTAAACATTGTCACTTCGACTGCTCCCGCGCTGTTAATTCATCTAACAACCGCTCGTGCACTCCCTCAAAACCACCATTAGACATCACCACAATACGATCTAGAGGTGACGCTTGAGTGACCACTGCTTCTACTAGCGCATCAATATCGTTAAACAGCGCGGCACGCTCTCCTTGAGTCTCTACCAGCGATTCCATCGACCAAGCCACTCCCGCTGGCTGAAACCAGAACACCGCATCCGCATCGGCCACGCTGTCATTTAAGCGCTCCCGCAGGGCACCCAAACGCATGGTATTGGAGCGTGGTTCAATCACTGCCAGCAAACGCCCCTTGGTCGTGGCTGCGCGAAGACCTTGTAGCGTGGCGGCAATGGCCGTCGGATGATGGGCAAAATCATCGATCACCTGAATGCCATTGACCTCGCCCCTTACCTCTTGCCGACGGCGAGGTGTTTTAAACCGCGCCAGCGCGGCACAGGCACGCGCCAAATTCACGCCACACAGTCGTGCTGCCGCTAGCGCTGCCAGTGCATTGCGCGCGTTGTGTTCGCCGGTTAACGCCCACTCCACCACGCCATCCTCTTCACCTTGCTCGCCTAAATACAAGACCTGAAAACGGCTAGCGTCGGCACGTTCTAAGCGCAGCTGCCACTGGCTGTTTGTATCAGCTCCAAAATAGGCCACCGGTGACCACGCCCCCATCTTCAACACTCGTTCCAGTGCGGGCTGCTGATCGGCTACTAATAAATGCCCTTGGCTGGGAACGATACGCACTAAATGGTGGAACTGGCGCTCGATAGCGGCGAGATCAGGAAAAATATCAGCATGATCAAACTCAAGGTTATTGAGTACGGCAATCGTCGGGCGGTAGTGAACAAACTTGGAGCGCTTATCAAAAAAGGCCGTGTCATACTCATCGGCCTCTACTACAAAGGGGGCGTTTTCGTCGCCTAAGCGCGCCGAAACGCCAAAATTACGCGGTACGCCACCAATCAGAAAGCCAGGCTTTAGCCCAGCACTTTCTAATAGCCAAGCTAACAAGCTGGCAGTGGTGGTTTTGCCATGAGTGCCCGCCACAGCAATCACTTTGCGGCCAGGCAACACATAGTCTGCAAGCCACTGCGCCCCTGAGGTATAGCGCATGCCACTATTGAGCAGTGCCTCCACCTCCGGATTGCCCCGTGAGAGCGCATTACCCACGACCACCAAGTCGATTGAGCCTGAGAGATTGGCTGCTTGATAGCCTTCCATCAGGGTGATCCCAGCCTCAGCTAGCTGCGTACTCATCGGTGGATATACGTTGGCATCGGAGCCGCTTACTTCATGACCTAACTCCCGTGCGAGTAGTGCAAGGCTCCCCATAAAGGTGCCACAGATGCCAATAATATGCAGACGCATGGGCCAAGCGCTCCCTTCCTAACCATTTCAAACGATTGAACTTACTAAACACATCAATCAACGAGCGCTGAGATTAGCACGCCACGCGGTGTTGCTCATCTCGTTCCCCGCGCGACATGGCATTACAGGCTCAGAAAGTGACAATTCTGACGATTTATTGCAGGATGCGCGCACCTTTTCTTATTCGACATCCAACAACCCGTCCACTGCATACGCTGTAAAGCAGTGCAGTGAGAGGAGACAACCATGCGCATCTTAATTCGTTACTTCTTTCGGGGCGTTCGCGTCCTGCTAGCCCCCGTCATGCTGATCTCCGAGAAGCTATCCACGCCAAAAGCCGTAGAGCGCACCCCAGAAGAGCAGGCTCAGGTAGACGCCGCTTGCCAACAGCTTGCGCTCTACCAGTTCAGAACGTGCCCCTTCTGTATCAAAGTGCGTAAAGAGATTGCCCGGCTGGGGCTTAATATTGAGCTTCGCGATGCACAGCTAGACCCTGCACATAAGCAGGCCCTGCTGGAAGGTGGTGGTAAAGTAAAGGTTCCCTGCCTAAAAATTACCGATGACGCAGGTCAAGCCACCTGGCTATACGAATCGGATGAGATTAACCGCTGGCTTCACCGGCGTTTTGGCACGTAATTACGGCGACATACGCTGCCTAAAACTCGACCTTTTGCGCGGTAATATCGAAGTGCACGCTGAGCGGCACGCCCTCCGAAGCGCTGGGGGATGACTCTAGCGTGTGCTGAAGCGCTAACTGCCCTTCAATATGACCCACCACATGGAGGTCTCTCCCGGTTTGCTCAACGTGGCTCAGCGTTACTGTGATATCGCCACCCTCAGAGGTATAGAGAGGCGGCATCGCCGTTTCGCCCATAAACTGCACCACGCTTGCCTCCATGAGCTCCTCATTCTCTAACGTTAAACTCATGGCCAATGCCTGTTGAGCATCCCACTCAACTGGATCAATAAAACCAGTGACCTCGATTTTCAGTTGATCACCTACCTCCATAAACGACGCATTTGAATCGTCACCTTGGTGTAATACGAACCAGGCATACTCATCTTCACCCAAGGTCCCCACCATATCCGCCGTTTCATCAGCGCTTACCAACAATGAACACCCAGCGATGAGACTGACAGCCAGCCAGCTAACACATTGTTTCAACATAGTCTGTTATGCCCTATCTATTGAGTTAGGTGTTGATCGTATTCTCACACCGCTTAACTATCGACTTTTGTCTAGCATCCTATGCTACAACGTCCGCCGTTAGCCCCATCATTCAGCAGATGAATGATGCCAGTCATTATTTCTATTGTATGACGCCACCACCTCTCTCTATGTTGTCAGCATAGCTTACGAGCTGACCGTGTCTGTTTTACTGACAAGTACCTCGCTGAACACTCACTCAGTAAGACGAACAATAAACAACATGCATGGGAACATTTATGACGCTCAAGAAGACGCTACTGGCCTCTGTGATCGGTGCTACTGTGGCAGCAACAGCCATGTTGCCGATGACCGCAAACGCCGAAACCCTCCGTATCGGCTACTCCGCTGACCCTGAAACCCTGGACTTGCATGAGCAGCTGTCAGGCGGCGTACTGCGTTTTTCGCACCTCGCGTTTGACCCGCTGGTTCGCTGGACCAAAAACTTTCAGTTTGAGCCGCGCCTAGCCACTGAGTGGGAGCAGGTAGACGACACCACCATGCGCATGACCCTGCGCGAAGGCGTTACTTTCCATTCCGGTAACCCTTTCACAGCAAAAGATGTCGTGTGGACCATTGAGCGTCTGAAAGAGAGCCCGGACTACCGCGCCATTTTTGACCCGGTTGCCAGCGCAGAAGCCGTTGACGACTACACCGTCGAAATCACCACGTCTGAGCCCTACCCGCTGCTGTTGAACCTCGCCACCTACATCTTCCCGATGGATAGCGAGTTCTACACAGGCGAAACCGAAGACGGTAACGACAAAGCCGAAATCATTAAAGCGGGTAACTCCTTCGCTTCACGCAACGTATCAGGCACCGGCCCGTTCATCGTCACTGACCGTCGCCAGGGCGTCCGCGTTGACTTCAAACGTTTTGAAGACTACTGGGATACCGAAAGCGAAGGCAACGTTTCTGAAATCGTGTTAACGCCGATTGCTGAAAATGCCTCACGCGTGGCGGCCCTGCTGTCTGGCGGCGTTGACTTCATCGATGCCGTTCCGCCTAACGACCTTGATCGTGTGCGTAACGCCGACGGTGTGGAATTGGTAGAAGTGCCCGGCACCCGCATCATCGGCTTCCAGCTCAACGAAGAGCGCGTGGAAGCCTTCCAAGATGCTCGCGTTCGTCAAGCCGTTGACTTAGCCATCAACCAGGAAGGCATCGCCGACCGCTTAATGCGCGGCTTCGCCACGCCGGCTGGCCAGTTCTCTCCGGAAGGTTACTCTGGCCACAATCCGGATCTCGTTCCCCGTTACGACCTTGAGCGCGCCCAAGCGCTGATGGCCGAAGCGGGCTACGAAGAGGGCTTCAGCGTTGATATGATCGCGCCGAACAACCGTTACGTGAACGATGCGCAGCTGGCCCAAGCGGTTGCCAACATGCTGGCGCGTATCAACATCAACGTTAACCTGCGCACCATGCCGCTGGCCCAGTACTGGCCTGAGTACGACACGCGCCAGTCAGACATCGCCATGATCGGCTGGCACGCGGACACCGAAGACACCGCCAACTTCTTCCAGTACCTCTCTTTCTGTATTGATGAAGAGAGCGGTGCTGGCCAGTACAACTACGGCAGCTACTGCAACGAAGAGATCGACGCGCTGGTGACAGCAGCCGACAGCGAAACTGATCTTGAAAAACGCAACGAAATGCTGCGTGAAGCAGAAGCCATGCTGTATGAAGACGTTGGTTTCGTCATGCTGCACTGGCAAAACCTTGCCTATGCCGCAGCTGAAGGCGTAGATGTTGAGCCGGTTGTTAGCGCGCTGGACTTCCCCTACCTGGGTGATTTGGTGATTAACCGCTAATCCCCACGCAGAACCGAACACCCGCGCAAGGACGCTTATCTGATTAACCTACATAGGTGGCGTACGCCATGATTGCTTTTTTAATCAAGCGGCTGATGCACGCAATATTGGTGATGTTTGTCATCAGTGTATTGGCCTTCGCCATCCAGGATAACCTGGGTGACCCTGTACAGCAGATGGTCGGACAGTCGGTCCCCGAAAGTGAACGCGAAGCCATTCGCGAACGGCTGGGGCTCAACGACCCCTTCCTAGTGCAGTACGTGCGTTTTGCTAAAAACGCTGTGCAGGGTGATTTTGGCTACTCCTACTTCTACCGCGAACCAGCGCTGGAAGTGATTGCCCGGCACCTACCCGCCACCCTTGAGCTGGTATTTGCTGCCACCCTGATTATCGTGCTGCTATCTGTTCCCATTGGCGTGTATAGCGCTATCAAACCGCGCTCGCCGATATCCCGGTTCTTCATGGGGGCATCGATTATCGGTATTTCGATCCCGGTCTTCTTGACCGCGATTGTGTTAATTCAAATTTTCTCGATTGGTATTACCGTCTCGCTGTTCCCCGAAGGCACTGCCTGGGGTGCTTGGTTAAACGGCCTGCTCTCGACCGAGGGCAATATGCCGTCGTTTGGTCGTGGCTATGATTTGGTGCATGTCGTCGGCCACTGGGATACCAACCTAGTTACCTGGAATGGCTTGCAACACCTTGTCCTACCCGCCGTATCGCTAGCCTCCATTATGCTGCCGCTGTTTATTCGTTTGATTCGCGCAGAAATGATGGAAGTGCTGCAATCTGAATACGTGAAGTATGCGCGCGCTAAAGGGATTTCCATGCGCCGTGTCTATTTCGTTCACGCGCTGAAAAACACCATGCTGCCGGTGATTACCGTGGGTGGCGTACAGATTGGTACCATGGTGGCCTACACCATTTTGACCGAAACCGTATTCCAATGGCCGGGCATGGGGCTGATGTTCCTTGACGCCATCAACCATGCCGACATTCCGCTCATTGTGACCTACCTGATGATTGTCGGCGTCATTTTCGTGGTTACGAACACCATCGTGGACCTGATCTACGGCTTCGTGAACCCCACTGTAAAACTGACTGGTAAGCCCGCATGACAACGTCCACAACTTCCACTGCACCAAGCCGCTGGGAGCGCCTGCGCGACTCCTTTTTGTGGTACAGCTTCAAACGTGACCGTACGGCGCAACTGTGTTTGGCGGTCTTTATCTGCTTAGTCATTGCGGCATTTTCGGCACCGCTATTAGCGCCGACCGACCCTTATGACCTGGCTCAAATCGACATTCTCGCCTCCGAGCTGCCGCCTTTCTGGATTGATGGCGCCGACGAGATGTATACGCTCGGCACCGACGCCCAGGGGCGTGATCTGCTGTCGATCATTCTGTACGGCACGCGGGTATCGCTGCTGATTGGCTTTGGCGCGGTGGCGCTGCAAGCCCTACTGGGGGTGACTTTCGGCCTAATGGCAGGCTACCTGGGCGGCCGTGTCGACGCTTTCCTGATGCGCCTAGCGGATATCCAGCTCTCGTTCTCCACCTTGATGGTGGCGATTGTGGTCGGTGCGGTGGTGAAGGCCACTATGGGCAGCGCGTTCTACAGCCAATACGCCGTTTTGATGCTGATATTGATTATCGGCCTTGCTGAATGGCCCCAGTATGCTCGTACCGTGCGCGCGTCAGTGCTGGCCGAGAAAAACAAAGAGTACGTGGACGCCGCCCGCGTAATGGGCCTGCGTAGCCGACGCATCATGTTCCGCCATGTGCTGCCGAACACGCTTTCACCGATCTTCGTTATCTCCACGGTGCAAATTGCTAACGCGATTATCTCCGAAGCGGCGCTGTCGTTTTTAGGGCTGGGTATGCCGGAAACGCACCCCTCGCTGGGTTCGCTGATCAAAGCAGGCTTTGATTATATTCAATCAGGCTCTTGGTGGATCACGTTGATCCCCGGTGCGGTGCTGGTAGTGCTGGTGCTGTCAATCAATCTTCTGGGCGACTGGCTGCGCGATGTCATGAACCCACGACTCTACAAAGGCTGAGGACACCATGGCACTTCTTGAAGTTTCTCATCTCGATGTCCGCTTTGCCCTTCGTCAGGGCGAAGTGCGCGCCCTGCGCGACGTTAATTTCACCCTGGAGCGCGGCGAGCGCCTGGGTATCGTCGGCGAATCTGGCGCGGGTAAATCCGTCGCCGCTTTCTCACTGCTGAATTTGATCGCCAAGCCCGGCTTTATTGCCGGGGGTAGCATTAAATTTGAAGGGAAAGAACTCAACAGCATGTCGGAGCGCGGCCTGCGCAAAGTGCGCGGCAACCGCATTTCAATGATCTTTCAAGATCCGATGATGACCCTGAACCCAGTACTCTCCATCGGCGAGCAGATGGTGGAGTGCTTAAAGGCGCATCGGCGTATTTCGACCAAAGAAGCGCGCGCCATCGCCCTGGATAAGCTGCGCCAAGTGCAGATCCCCTCTCCGGAAAAGCGCTTAGACCAGTACCCCCACGAGCTTTCCGGCGGGATGCGCCAGCGTATTATTATCGCCATCGCCCTGCTGCTCGACCCGGACATCATCATTGCCGACGAGCCAACCACGGCGTTAGACGTAACGATCCAGGCCGAAATCATGGCGCTGCTGTTGGAGCTGTGTGAGCAGCACAACGTGGGCTTGATTTTGATTACCCACGACCTGGGTGTGGTGAGCCAGGTAACGCAGCGCATGCTGGTCATGTACGCAGGCCGAGTAATTGAGCAAGGTCCCTCACGGGAAATCATCAACGACCCGCAGCACCCTTACACTCAAGGTTTGATCAACGCACTGCCGCAGATGGCAACACCGGGCGAAAAACTCAACCAGATTCGTGGCAGCATGCCGTCGCTCTCTAACTTGCCCAGCGGCTGTGCGTTTCACCCCCGCTGCGACTTTATCAACCGTGCCGACGGCCAACCTCGGCCTGCGTGCACCCAGCAAGTCCCCGACTTTGTTGAATCCGGTAACTGCCGCGTTGCCTGCCACATGGTGGCGGAAATGCTTGAAGACCGCCGCTTGAAGGAGGAGACCCTATGAACGCCCAGGCGGAAACGATCGCGACCATGCCGACCCAAAACGAAGCGAGCAACGACTCGCTACTGCAAATTCGCGGTCTTAAAAAGCGTTTCTCACTCTCCGGTGATTTTCTGGAACAGCTACGTTTCAAAGGCGGCAAGCTGGTTCGCCATCAGGAGTTTATCCACGCCATTAACGGCGTGAACCTGGACATCAAACGCGGCGAAGCGCTCTGCGTGGTGGGTGAATCTGGCTGCGGTAAGTCCACCGTGGCGCGCACGGTCATGGGGCTGATTTCTCCCTCAGAGGGTGAAATTCGCTACGACAGCCAGCGCATCGACGATCTCAGCTCGAAGCAGCTCCTGCCCTACCGCAAGCGCATGCAGATGATCTTCCAGAACCCTTACGCGTCGCTGAACCCACGCATGACCATTCAGCAGACGCTGGAAGAGCCACTGCGGCTTCACCATCCCGACTGGAACCGCCAGCAGATCCTCGATAAAGTCGAGGAGGTGATGCATTCGGTGGGTATCGACCCAGACTGGGGCAAGCGCTTTGGACACGAGTTCTCCGGCGGACAGCGCCAGCGGATTGCGATTGCTCGCGCACTCGCCGTCGACCCCGAATTTATCGTGGCCGACGAGCCCATTTCAGCACTGGACGTATCCATTCAGGCTCAGGTGCTCAACCTGCTGATGGATGCCCAACGGGACCGTAACCTGACCTATCTGTTCATCACCCACGACCTGGCCGTGGTCGAGCACTTCGGCACGCGCGTGGCGGTGATGTACCTGGGCACTGTGTGTGAAGTCGCCACCACGGCCACGTTGTTTGCCAAGCCGCGCCATCCCTATACGCAGGCGCTGCTGTCGGCCATCCCTCGGCTGGAAGATGACCGCCCCCAGCACATTCGCCTCTCCGGTGAAGTGCCTACGCCGGTCAATCTGCCTAGCGGCTGTGTCTTTCATGGCCGTTGCCCCCATGCCAACGCCCGCTGCAAACAGGAAATCCCTGCACTAAAAACCCAGGATGACGGTACCCGCGTTGCGTGTCACGCTGTTGAAGAAGGCCGCCTATGAGTGCGGCCCACTCAACCGCTACACGCTTGGCCGCTTTGCGAGGTAAGGCATGGAAATTCGCTGGCTAGAAGACTTTATTGCCCTGGCCAGAACGCGACACTTCTCCCGCGCTGCCGACGAACAGCACGTTACACAGCCCACCTTTTCCCGGCGCATTAAGCTGTTGGAAGAGGAGATGGGCGTCACGCTGATCAATCGGCAAACGCTACCGCTATCGTTAACGCCTGCGGGAGAAGAGTTTTTGACGCTATGCGAACAGGTCACCGACCGGGTTCGCTTAACGCGTGATCGCGTTCGTGAGATCAGTGCCGGGCAGCAGCGGCGCATTATGGTGGCTGCGCCGCAGAGTTTGCTGGCGCATTTTCTGCCGGAATGGCTTGCCAGCACCGGCTGGCAGGAGCGTATTCAACCCTACCTGCGTGCAACGGGGTGGGTGGCCAGCGACTACTTCCAGGCACTAGCACGGGCGGAGTGTGATCTGGCGATTTGCTACTGGCCTGTTGGGCGCTGTGATCTAGATATTGATACCAGCGCCTGTACTTATCGGGTAATTGGTCATGAGCGGTTGATCCCCATGACAGGACTGAAAGCCGATGGCACGCCCTGCGCCCTGCTGCCCGGCTCTCGCCAGCAGCCAGCGCCGTGGTTGGCGTACCCCAAACGGGGGCTGCTAGGCTCGGCGGTCAAAGCGCATTTGGCGCGACTGCCCCAAAGCACGTACTTAACAGCGCAAAGTGAAAATCTCTACGCGGCGGGCATTAAAGAGCTGGTGCTGCTGGGCTATGGCATGAGCTGGCTACCGGAACGCAATGTGGCAGCGGAACTCGCCAACGGCACGCTGGTCAGGGCTGGCGATAGCCGCTGGGACGTGCCGATGGAGCTTCGGCTTTATCGTCACCAAAGCCAGCACCACGCCGAACTCGATAGCCTATGGAGCGAGCTTACCCCGCCCCGATCTTGAAAGGATGTCTTATATGTCAGCAACCCTCTACCAACAGCAGCGCGAGCATATCGCGTCGCTACAGCGTGCTTACCAGCAATGCTTGGCTAACCATCAGCTGGATAGCCTGGCGATTTACAGCGGCCATGCACGCAACCACTTTGCCGACGATCATGCCACCAGCTTCCAGTCCTACGGCAACTTTATACACTGGGTCGGTATGGCAGACGTTCAGCATAGCTGGCTGGTGATTCAATCGAATCAACGCCCCCAGCTCTACCTCTATACGCCCGCAGATTTTTGGCACTTGCCGACACAGCTACCTGAAGAGCCGTGGGTCGCCGAGTTTGATGTGCACCTATGTAGCGACAAAATCACGCCACCGCTATCAGGCCGCGCCGCCGTCATTGGCGATGTAACGGAGCTTGAAAGCGCCGCGCAGCTCGCTAACGTGGCCACGTTGCAACCTGAAGCGTTAGTTCGCGAGCTAGATGAGCTGCGGATGACGAAATCTGCTTATGAAATTGCCTGCCTGCGTGAAGCTAACCGGCTGGCGGTAGCAGGTCATCAGGCGGCTAACGCCGCTTTTATAGGCGCTGCCGCCGAGCTGGATGTGCAGTTAGCCTATCTGGCAGCCAGCCGACAACGCGAGTCTGAAGTGCCCTATCAAAATATTATTGGGCTAAATGAGCATGCCGGGGTCTTACACTATCAGCACTATGACCTGTCAGCCCCCAAGCAGCGTTATAGCCTGCTGGTAGATGCGGGCAGACGCTTTCGGGGTTACTGCGCCGATATTACCCGCACCTATACAGGCCCTGATGCCCCCAGCGAGTTTGACGCTTTAATTACCGCCATGCACAGCCTCAAAGATGAGCTGATTGCACACATCACCCCTGGCGTTGATTTCGTTGCGCTGCATGAAAAAATGCACCAAGGCTTGGCTGATATCTTGGTCGCACACGGGCTATATAACGGCAGCGCCGAAAGCGCCGTGGAAGCAGATATCACGAGAGCCTTTTGCCCCCACGGGCTGGGGCACTCGCTAGGTATTCAGGTACATGATGTGGCCGGGTTGAGACAGCCAGACGGCACGCCATCACCGGCACCTAACGCTCACCCTGCCCTTCGCCTCACCCGCACCCTGCAACCCGGCATGGTAGTGACCATTGAACCAGGGCTCTACTTTATTCCCATGCTGCTCGCGCCGCTGCGCCAGCAGGGAATTGCCGTCAACTGGGCCACGGTGGACGCTTTGGCCGCCTGCGGCGGTATCCGCATCGAAGACAATATCGTGATTACGGAAAGCGGCTGCGACAACCTGACACAAACACATTAGTGCCAGGTAAAAAAACACCCGGTTCCAATGAAGGAACCGGGCGTACCTTGGCGATTAACCGCCAGACTTAAAACGATAGGCTTAGAAACGGTAGGTAATACCACCGCCTACGGTGACAGGCTCGATGTCCACTTCACCTACACGGCCAGCGCCATCCAGGTTGATGTCGGAGTTGACGTCGGCATAGCTCACATAACCGTTTAGCATGATGTTTTCGGTGACGGCCAAGTCCACACCCGCTTGGCCAATGGCGCCATAGCTCTCATCGATGCTAAAACCAGTCGGCTCGCTAGAGAAGCGGGTATAGTTTAAGCCAACACCAACGTAGGGCTGTACTTTAGAGTCTAAACCACCCATCGGGTAGTAGTTGACCAGCAGGTTGACCGGCAGGCGATCGACGCTACCTGCGCTACCGCCGGGCTTGGTGTTCAGATCGTGCTCGAATTTTTCCGAGCTGTTGAGTTCAACGCCGAATTTGTCGCTGAATAGGTATCCCGCACCGTAAGTGAAACCGCGTGCGCTTTGTACGTTGAGGTCTGCGCCACCAACGTTGCCATTACCTGAGCCCGTGTCCGTTTGGGCAACACCGCCGCGAACAAAGACATCGCCAGCTTCATAAGCCATAGCGGCTTGGCTCGCCATGAAAGCGCTGGCTGAAACGATAGCGGCGGTGATCAATTTCATTTTGCTCATCAGGGTCATCCTCTTGCATCTTGCTTGGGATTGGTGCTGGTCGACACCAGCTAACCTATACAATATATAGTATACGAACACTGTTTCCAAATTTCCTGTGAAATTTTATTATAGGTTTTCTGACTCTGATAGCTTTTATTAACCAACGGCCCCGAAAAGCAGGCATAAAAAAAGTCCCCCGAAGGGGACCCAGGTGGAGCACGCCAGCTCACTCGGTGGGTTGCCAGGCATCGCCTTAGCAACGTCGCAAAGAAGGGAGAGCATCGAGTGTCGTCATGCAAGTGACCTAAATGACTCTGTTCATTTGCTGCTTACCGTTTATGTAGCGAGCCGCATGCCAATAAATATATTTCTACTTAAATACATAGAGTTATAAAAAATAAACCGTATTCGAAAGACGCGCATCGCTTGCCAGACGGCAAAAGCGCACCAGCAGTGCGCAATTGTTGCTGCGTTGCTCCATAACGAATCATGCCAGCGCCGTCGACGGATAGCGCTACTGGCACACCTGGTTGCGGCCCCGCGTTTGGCGCGGTAAAGCGCCTCATCCGCCAATACCAGTAAACGATCCCGATCTTGATCTGACGCATCGAGGCTGCACACCATGTGCTCAACACCCATCATGGCATCGACAATTAAAATATCGGGGGCTCTTTGTTAATCTCCTTGCACGCAGCCGGAACCGAGGAGAACAGGCATACCACGTAGCTGAAGTTTGTCAACTGTTCCAGGATATGCTGCCCTAGCGTTGGGTCCTCTTCAATTAGCAGTTAATGTCAATGTATGCATTTATTCAGCTGCTGTCGTTAGCTGTATCGATATTTCACATTTAAAACGGCTACCGTGCCAATATACGTTTAACTCTCCATGGAAAAGTGCGTATGACTAAGCCCCACATCATCTATATCACTGGCGGTGCCCAAGGAATTGGTCTCGGTATCGCCCACACCCTGCTCACCGACGGCTATCGCGTTGCCATTACGGATATTGACAAAGAAGCCCTAAGTGCGGCCGCTGAACGACTGCCCCGCCGTGAGAACCTGCTAACACTAATGGCGGATGTCAGCGATGAAGCCCAGGTGGCGGCCAGCCTCGAAAAAACCGTCAGCCACTTTGGTCAGCTCAACGGCATCGTGCATAACGCAAGCATTGCGGACCCCTTCCATGGCCCGGTGGAGCAGCTCTCGCTAGCGACATGGCAGGCCTACTTAAACACTAACCTCACTGGCGCCTTTTTGTGCGCCAAACATGGGGCTGCTTATCTACGCCCGCACGGCGGCAGTATGGTGCTGATGGCCTCGTCACGCGCCATTCAGTCCGAGCCGGATACCGAAGCCTACGCCGCTAGTAAAGGTGGCATTGTCGCGCTGACCCACGCGCTAGCGGTCAGCCTAGGCCCGGATATTCGCGTCAACGCCGTTAGCCCTGGCTGGATCGAGGTCAGCGACTGGCAAAAACCCAGCCGCCAGCAGCCGGTGGAGCACCGCGGCACCGATCGTGACCAGCATCCGGTGGGGCGCGTGGGTACTCCCGAAGATATTGCCGCGCTCACCCGTTTTCTTCTCTCCAAAGAATCCGGCTTTATCACCGGGCAGAACTTTGTCGCCGACGGCGGGATGACGCGCAAAATGATCTATGCCGAGTAGCGGCACCGCCCATCAAAAAATCCCATTAAAAAAGGCCATCCGCGGATGGCCTTTCGCCTTTCAAAAACGTACCGCTATGGCGTGACGATAATTTTCACCTGCGCCTTATCGTTCAGCAACGCCTCAAAGCCCTCCTCCACGATATCCGCCAGCGGAATGCGTTGAGTGACCATATCCTCGGCGCGGAAGTAGCCCCGCTGCATCAGCGCCATCACCGCTGGGTACACATGGCGATAGGCAATGATGCCTTTCATGGTGCGCTCTTTGATTACCAAGTCGTTGGGGTGAAAACTGGCTTCTCCCTCCCAAATACTCACCACCACCACTTCGCCGCCCTCGTGGGTGCTGTGCAGCGCTTGGTTGAGCACGGCGGGAATGCCCGTCACTTCAAATGCCACGTCCACCCCGCCGCCGCTCAAAGCGTGTAGCTTTTCCACTGCGTCTTCTTGCTGTGGGTCGACAACGGTGGCTCCCAGCGCTTCGGCTTTGGCCTTACGAGACGGCGCGACTTCCACCGCATAAATGTGCGCAGCCCCTGCGGCTTTAAGCGCTTCGATGGTCATTAAGCCAATCGGCCCAGCACCAAATACCACGGCACTGTCCCCGGCTTTTAGGCAGCTCTGGCGCACCGCATGCAGCGCGACCGCCGCAGGCTCGACCAGCGCCCCCTGCTCGTAGCTGAGGTCATCCGGCAGTTTGTGCACCATATGCTCACCCATCACGGTGAACTCCGAAAATCCGCCGCCACCGCCGGAGAGGCCGTGAAAGCCGAGCAGCGGCGTCAGGTTGTAGCGCTCCATCTGGTAAGCGCCATCCTTGTTAGGTGAAAGTATCGGCTCAATGGCCACACGGTCGCCTACTTTCACCCGCGTCACTTTCTCACCAACCTCCACCACTTCACCCGCAAACTCATGGCCCATGATGATCGGAGCCTGTTCGCCGCTAATGGGGTGCGGTTTGCCTACCGGAATAAAAATCGGCCCGGCGGCATACTCGTGTAAATCGCTGCCGCAAATACCGCAGGCGGCGACTTTCACCTTCACCGAGTGAGGGTCGTTAATGGTTGGCACCGGCACGTGCTCAACGCGCAGATCTTTAGCGGCATACCACACCGCGGCCTGCATCTGTGATTGATCCGTTGACTGGCTCATAGGTTGCCCTTCCTGTTAAGACACATAGCTTTTAAGACACATGGTGAACCGGCTGCAGCCCATAGACGGGGGTATCTAGTCCTTCCATACGCGCCTTCAACTGCAGCGCCAAATAGTGCGAGTAGTGCCGGGACTGGTGCAGGTTGCCACCGTGGAACCACAGCGCCTCTTGTTGGGTGGGCTTCCACATATTGCGCAGCTCGCCTTCCCACGGGCCGGGGTCTTTGGTGGTGTCAGAACCTAATCCCCAACATTTGCCCACCTTGTCCGCTACCTCTTGAGAAATCAGTCGAGCCGCCCAGCCGTTCATGGAGCCATAGCCGGTGGCGTAGACGATCAGGTCAGCGTCCAGCTCGCTGCCGTCGGTGAGCGTGATCGAGCGCGGATTGATCCGCTCGATACCCACACCGCTGCGCAGCTTAATATCGCCATTGGCGACCAGATCGCAGGCCCCCACATCGATGTAGTAACCCGAGCCACGGCGCAGGTATTTCAAAAACAGGCCAGACTCATCGTCACCGAAATCGAGCATAAAGCCCGCGTCTTCGAGTTTTTGGTAAAACTCAGCGTCGCGCTGTTTAATCGCCTCAAACGCCGGGCGTTGGAAGTCAGGCAGCACTTTGTAAGGAATGGAGGCAAACAGCAGGTCGGCTTTTTCGTGGGTCAACCCGCCAGCTACCGCCTCTTCCGAGTAGAGCGGCCCCAGCACTTCTTCCATCAATGAATCCGACTTAACGATATGGGTCGAGGAGCGCTGGAGCATGGTGACATCGGCATCGTGCTCCCAGAGCGCTGCGGCAATATCGTGAGCCGAGTTATTCGAGCCCACGATCACGCACTTTTTACCCGCGTAAGCATCCGGCCCTGGGTGCTGGCTGGAGTGCTGCTGCTCGCCTTCGAAGCTTTCCGAGCCTGCAAACTTGGGTACGTTAGGCATACCGGACATCCCGGTAGCCATCACCAGCTGTTTAGGGCGTAGCGTAATCTCTTCACCGTTGCGCTTCACGTTCACGATCCACTCGCCTGCGGCTTCATCGAAGCGTGCATTGTCGCAGGTCGTGGAACTCCAATAATTGAGCTCCATCACCTTTGTGTACATTTCCAGCCAATCGCCCACTTTGTCTTTCGGGGCAAACACCGGCCAGTTCTCCGGGAAAGGAATGTAGGGCAGGTGGTCGTACCATACCGGGTCGTGCAGGCAGAGGGATTTATAGCGCTTGCGCCAGGAATCCCCTGCACGCTCGTTGCGCTCGATGATGATGGTGGGCACGCCCATTTGCTTTAGCCGAGCCCCCAGGCCAATACCGCCCTGGCCACCGCCAATGATCACGCAGTAGGGCTGGCGCGTGTAACCAAGCTCGGCTTCCTCACGTTCACGGGCTTCCAGCCAAGTTTCACGCTGTTTGTTGGCACCATGTTCGGCCCCTTTAGGGCGGTGGTGGTTGCGCGGTTCGGGGAAGTCGTTCAACGCCTGCATGGTAGTGAGCAGTGTCCAACACTTGCCGTTCTTCAAACGCAGGTAGCCTTTGCCGCTGGCAATGGCCGTTTTGAAGGTGAACCACGCCTCGATGGTATCGCCGTTTTCGCTGGCCTCCCCGTCGAGCTGCCACTGGGTAGGCTGGGTATTGGCCAGCGTGGCATCGAGCATGGCTTGGATCTCTTCCTTGCCTTCGCAGGTTTTTAGATTCCAGGTAAACGCCAGAAAGTCGCGCCAGTAGCATTCGTCATTGAATAGCGTCAGCACGCGTTGGATATCGCGCGCCTGGAGCGCTTCATCAAACTCCTGTAGCCATGCGTTGACGGTGCTGGTGGCGTGGGTTGGGGTTCTTACTTCTGTGTGAGTCATCGCGGGTACTCCAAGGTCGTTGTTATTGTTGAACTGTCGATAAGACACTCAACCCTAAGCATCCGCCGTGCCAAATGTGAAAAATAATCAATAAACAATTGAAAAATTTAAACAAAAAACATTTTCGCATTGCTATCCACCAACGCACCACCTGTACACTTGTCACACCTCGTGTACAGCTAACGTTACAGGTGTAACGCACGACTAACGGCGTAACACAGCCTCGTTGACACCCACGACAAAGCGCATAGTCTGGAGGTACAACAATAATTCTGTATGGATTCGCCATGCCGACGCCATCACTACCACCGACACGCTTGGCCTCTGTGCAGCGCCAGCATATCGAGCACATCTTTCAGCTCGGCGAAGGACTGGATGCGCCACAGCTACCGGCACAGGCCACCATCCGTCGTTCTTGGCTACGTTGCCTCAACGAGTACCAACTCGACCCCACGCAGCCACGCCCTGCCCGGGTGGTGCCCCAGCAAACCTTGATCGAGCACCGAGAATCCGTCGATGAGCTGCTGCACGTCGCCCGCGCCGGGGTCGAGCAGCTCTACGGGCAAATCGCCCAGCTCGGCTACGTGCTGCTGCTCACCGACCATCGCGGCATTACCGTCGAGTTTCGCGGCAACCCCAACCAAGACCAGCAGCTACGCAAAGCGGGCCTCTATTTAGGTGCCGACTGGGACGAGCGCTTCGCGGGCACCTGTGCCGTAGGCACCTGCCTGCACGACCGCCAAGCGATCATTTGCCACCGCCAGGAGCACTTCGACGCCACGCATATCTCGCTCACCTGCACCGCCGCCCCCATCGCCGACCCGCAAGGCAACGTGATGGCCGTGCTGGATATCTCCGCGCTGCAATCACCCACCCAGCATGAGAGCCAGAACTTCAGCCTCTCGCTGGTGACGCTCTACGCCCGCATGATCGAAGACGCCTACTTCCTGCAGCGCTACCGCGACTGCCTGATGGTGCGCTTAGATACCTCGCGGGAGTTTGTGCATGTGAACGGGCGTGGCCTTATCGCGATAGAAGAGAACGGTCAGGTGATTGCCGCCAATGCCGTCGGCCGCGAACTGATCAGTGCGCACCAACAGCGCTGGCCGCCGTGGTCTGCTCAACACGCACCGATGCTCAGCGAACTGTTTGAGTGCGAAATTGCCGATGTGCTGAGTATCAACAGCGCGACCAACGACCAGCTCAGGGCGTTTCGCGCCCGCGCCAGCAACGCCATCTACTTTATTAGCCTGCTGGAGCCGCGCAGGCCGCGCATCGCACCACTCGGAAAGCCCGCCTCCTCGTTGCCAACAGCGCTAGAACGGCTGGGGGCCGACGACCCCGCTATACGTAAAGTGCAGAAATTGGCCGAACGGCTGCGTAACGAAGCCAGTGTCAACGTGCTGATCAGTGGTGAAACCGGTACCGGCAAAGAAGTGGTTGCCCGTGCGCTGCACGATAGCGGCAACCGCGCCAAAGGCCCCTTTATTGCGGTGAACTGTGCGGCGATTCCCGAAGCGCTGATCGAAAGCGAGCTGTTCGGCTACGAACCCGGCGCGTTTACCGGCGGGCGAGCAAAAGGTATGCGCGGGCTGATCCCTCAGGCCCATGGCGGCACGCTGTTTTTAGACGAGATCGGCGATATGCCACTGGCGCTACAAACCCGCCTGCTGCGGGTACTGGCCGAGCGGGAAGTGATGCCGCTAGGGGCAAACAAACCCGAAAAAGTCGATATCCGGGTGATCACCGCTACCCACCGCCACATCGATACCATGATTGCGCAGGGAGAGTTTCGTGAAGACCTCTACTACCGCCTGAACGGTGCCCAACTGCGCTTACCACCGCTGCGCGAACGCGCCGACAAGCTCTACGTGATTCGCCAAGTATTCAGCGATGTGGTGAGCGAACGCGGCGCAAGCTCCGCCCCTCGGCTACGCGCCGACGCCATCAGCGCCCTACTTGCCTATGCCTGGCCCGGCAATATTCGTCAGCTTAAAAACGCGCTGGCGTTTGCACTCGCCACCGCCGAGAGCGATGAAATCACCGTTTACGACCTACCCGAACAGTGCCTTAGCCAACGCATTACTCGTACACCTGCGATAACCGCGCCTGAAAGCGAGGCCACTGATTGCCACCTTGTGACACGGCTGCAGCAACACCAATGGAACATTAGCGCCGTGGCACGCGAGCTGGGGGTTTCACGGCCAACGGTGTATCGGCAAATGCAGCGCCAAGGCATCGTACCGCCGAATAAGGCCTGACAGCGGACGGCGCTTGGCCTGGGCGGTCAGCCTCACGTACACTTGTTTGAATCTGATATTCACCACGCTTCCAATAAGCCGAGGCCCACTATGGCGTTTGATTCCACTTCTTCGTATATCGCAACCAATGCGCTTAAACAGGCGGTGAATGCTGCCGTGGTGCTTGAGCGCCCGCTGCTGATCAAAGGCGAGCCAGGCACCGGCAAGACGCTACTGGCGGAGGAGCTGGCCGAATCCCTCGGCACCAAGCTGATCACTTGGCACATCAAATCCAGCACCAAAGCCGCTCAAGGGCTGTATGAGTACGATGCGGTGAGCCGCCTGCGGGATTCACAGCTAGGCGTAGAAGGTGTTGAGAACGTCGCTAACTACATCAAACCCGGCAAACTGTGGGAAGCCTTTACCGCCGATGAGCGGGTGGTACTGCTGATCGATGAAATCGACAAGGCGGATATCGAATTCCCCAACGACCTGCTCCAAGAGCTGGACCGTATGGAGTTCCACGTCTACGAAACCGGTGAAACTATCCGCGCCAAAAAGCGCCCGATCATCGTCATCACCTCCAACAACGAAAAAGAGCTGCCGGATGCCTTTCTGCGCCGCTGCTTTTTCCACTACATCGAATTCCCCGACCGCGAGACCATGCAGGCGATTGTGGATGTTCACTTCCCGAACATTGCCCCGAAACTGGTCAGCGAAGCATTAGAAGTTTTCTTTGACCTGCGCAGCGCTCCAGGGCTGAAGAAAAAGCCCTCAACCTCAGAGCTGGTCGACTGGCTTAAGCTGCTGATGGCCGACGAGCTGGCGCAAGAAGCGCTCTACCATCGCGACCCCGCCAAAGCGCTGCCGCCCATGGCCGGTGCGCTGGTCAAAAACGAGCAGGATACCCACCTGCTTGAACGCCTGGCCTTTATGATGCGTCGCCAGAAGAACAGCGGGCGCTAAGCCATGTTTATCGGCTTATTTGAAACCCTCAAGCGCGCGGGCGTACCTGTTTCACTGCGGGAGCTGTTAGACCTTCATGCCGTGGTCGAGCGGGGCGTGGTGTTTGCCGATATGGAGGCGTTTTATCAGGTGGCGCGTACGGTGATGGTCAAAGATGAGCGCCACTTTGACCGCTTCGATCGCGCCTTTGCCGCTTGGTTTAAGGGCCTTGAGGACATGGACGCCGCCATCGAAGCGCTGATTCCCGATGAGTGGCTGCGCCGCGAATTCGAGAAACAGCTCACCGACGAGGAGAAGGCCAAGATCGAATCGCTAGGCGGGCTCGAAGAGCTCATCAAGACGTTCAAAAAACGTTTGGAGGAGCAGAAAGAGCGCCACGCAGGCGGCAATAAATGGATTGGCACCGGCGGCACCAGCCCCTTTGGGGCCTACGGCTACAACCCGGAAGGCATTCGCATTGGGCAAGATGGTTCCCGCCACCGCCGCGCCACCAAAGTGTGGGACGAGCGACGCTTTCGCGATTACGACGACTCGCTGGAGTTGGGCACCCGCAACATCAAAATGGCCCTGCGACGGCTGCGCAAATTCGCCCGCCAGGGCGCTCGGGACGAGTTCGATGTGGACGGTACCATTCGCGAAACCGCCCGCGATGCCGGGCTGCTCAATATCCAGATGCGCCCGGAGCGCCACAATGCGGTCAAGGTGCTGCTGTTTCTGGACGTGGGCGGCTCCATGGATGACCACATTCGCGTCTGCGAAGAGCTCTTTTCTGCGGCACGCTCCGAGTTCAAGCACCTAGAGCACTACTACTTCCATAACTGCCTCTACGAAGGCGTCTGGAAAAACAACCTGCGCCGTGGCAACGAGCGTATCCCTACCATGGACGTACTGCACACCTACGGCGCGGACTACCAGGTGGTCATCGTCGGCGACGCCGCCATGTCGCCTTATGAGGTCACCCATCCTGGCGGTAGCGTCGAACATTTCAATGATGAAGCCGGCGGCGTGTGGCTCAAACGCTTGACCGAGAAATTCCCCCGTTTAGCCTGGCTTAACCCAATGCCTCCCCGCACTTGGGAATACACCTACTCGACCACGCTCATTCGCGAGCTCATCGACGAGCGTATGTATCCGATGACGCTGGAAGGGCTGGAAACCGCTATGCGCGAATTGGCGAAGTAGCGTTTGCCCACCCAACGCCGTTGCTTGGGTGGGGTATTCCAAACCTTCGACAAACGATAGCGTTTTACTCCCTGATCACGTGCCCTAGCCACGCTATTGAGAACATGACAACAGCGTGCAAGCTAGTCGCGAATAATGGAACGTCGCGTTGCCTTAAAGCGTCGCAGGCACATTATTGATCCCGGTTAAAAATGCCTCTTTAGCCTGAGCAAACGCAGCCGCATCGTGTTTAAAACGACGCAAAATCAGTGCTTCATCCAGTGCTAACGTGGGCGATAGCGCCTCAAGGCTCTTGGCAGGATGGCGCGCCGACAGCCCAATATGCTGGCCATTATCCGCCGCGAACCAGCGTTTGAAGCCGCACTTCTGATAGAACGCTTTCTCTTTTTCATCCTGCGTATCGATGCGCAGCGGAGCCTTCAGACTGAGCTCGCTCAACAAACGAGCTTTTGCACCTTTTGCAAACTCGCAGGCGTGAGTCACGGTCATGCCCTCGCCCGCTTCATCCAGCACCAGCAGGGCTAGCGCCAGCGGCTTTCCAGCACCGTCTACACCCGCCAAAAGGCGTGCGCCTTCTTGGGCAAACAGTACATTTTTAGTACCGGTAAACACTACCAGCGGCGTTAGGCCTGCCTGCTGGCCATACACCTCAGCACATAGCTTGGCCAAACACGCATCACGCGGCTCACTCTGACTTACATGGACTACCTTCATAACGCTCTCTCGTTGCGTTCAATCACCCCGCCACTTCTTTACCTTACAACAAGCGCTGGCGAGCTATAAAAGCCCGCCAGCGTAGAGCAAAGCGCGTGATGACACCAGTTTAACTGGGAGATTTTGCCATTGAACGAGAGGCGACAAGCTGCGTTGTCAGTACGATACTTCCTAACCCAATACCCAATAAATCCGTCATCCAGCCACCGGCGATCATCGCCAGCGCTGCTAATAGAAGAATCAGGCGCTGCAAAACATTCGTGCGTCCACTCATAAAGTAGCCTTGTACCGCCGCCGCCAGCAGGTAAATCCCAATGCTCGCCGTGATCACTACCCGGAGGATTTCCCACCAGTGACCATCCATCAACAGCGCAGGGCTGTAGAAGAACATAAATGGAACAATGAACGCAGATAGCCCGAACTTAAACGATGTCATGGCCGTTTTAAGAGGATCCGTATTGGCAATGGCAGAGGCTGCATAGCCTGCCAAGGCCACTGGCGGAGTAATCGCAGAGAGCACGGCATAATAAAAAACAAAGAAATGGGCCACCAGCGGTGGAATACCAATTTGCTGCAATCCGGGTGCTACCACGGAAGCAGCGACGGCATAGGCGGCTGTCGTAGGCATGCCCATTCCCAGCAAAATAGAAATACACATAGCGAAAAAGAGCGCTAGAAAATGGCTAGCATCAGCAATGCCTAGCAGCATTGAAGCAAACCGCGCGCCAACGCCCGTTAATGAGATCACCCCTACAATAATGCCCGCACAGGCACATACGGCAATCAATGGAACCGCCATACGGGCACCCAAGGAGAGCGCATTAAGCAAGGCCTTAGGTCCCATCCAGTGAGGAGTGAACCAGGAAACCACCGCTGCACTGATCATGGCCAGCGTGCCCGCACGAATGACGGAGTAGCCCATAAATAGCGTGCCAACCAGAATGATGATGGGTAAAAATAGGTAGACCTGCTTCACCATATCTTTAAAAACAGGCAGTTGGTCTTTTGCCAAGCCCTGCATGCCATCTCGACGGGCCTCCAGATCCACCATCAAATAAATAGATAGAAAATAGAGCCCGGCAGGGATTAAAGCGGCAATGGCGATATCGGTATAAGGAATACCGGTAATTTCAGCCATAATAAAGGCACCAGCGCCCATAATGGGCGGTACGATTTGTCCGCCCGTAGACGCGGCCGCCTCAATCCCCCCTGCGCTGCGCGGGTGATACCCCACACGCTTCATGAGCGGAATAGTCAGCGAACCAGTGGCTACCACGTTGCCCGCAGACGTTCCGTTGATCATCCCCATTAAACCAGATGCAAAGACGGCTACTTTGGCAGGCCCACCACGGGAGCGCCCCGCTGCAGCAAAGGCAAAATTGACAAAGTAGTCACCCACCTTGGACGCTTGTAAAAACGCGGCAAAGGTAATGAATAGAATGATATACGTTGACGACACCGCCGTTGTCGGGCCAAGAATCCCATTGTCGGTATAGAGATAGGAGAAGAAGCGCGGTGCGCCATAGCCCTGATGCTCAAGAATGCCAGGCAGTAACGGTCCAGCAAACGCATACACCAAAAACACCCCGGTGATGACAATCAATGCTAGCCCCGCTACGCGACGCGTTAACTCCATAATCAACGCAACACCAACAACGGACACAAGCAGTTCCGTTTGGCCCACTAGTGGCATACCTGCCACCATACGCCAGCGATCAATAACAAAGATTAAGTAAGCAGCGACCAAAATAGAAGCCACCATCAAAATCCAATCAGCCCAGTGAATATGTTTATCATCACTGCGCCACGTCCAACTACTGAGAAGTGCGCATGTCGTAGCGATGACTAATGCCCAACTAAGCTGATATAAGGGCGCGGTCACTGATGCAACTTCCTGCATATCTCGCAACCACCAGGCATATACCATGCATAGCGCTGCGTAACCAAGAGCAGTACCACTAATAGCTAACGCTAGCCACTCAGTGGGTGAACGTCGATGGACCTGGGTGTCACGTTCAAGCGTCACAGCGGCAGTTAAAGCAAACCCAACTACCAAGCCCCCAGCAACGTGAAGTATCCGAAATGTCCAAGTCTCGATGGGCGAGACATTCAAGGCATATAGGTGCATTGAGGTAAACAAAACACACGCAAGGAAAATAATGCTGCCGGTCATCCCGGACAGCAGCCGTTCATTATGGGCAACGGGCACATCCGACACACTATCGGTGCAGATGATGGGCTGCACTTCTGGAGTATTGTTACTCATGCTGTCCTACCTTCTAGGCCGACTGAGCCTGGGGATGAAGGCGTGCGAGTTATACCCGCACGCAATATGCCGTTTTAATTAACCTTTCAAATCGTCGTCAATCTCTACGCCATTTTCTTCAAACCAGCGGACAGCTCCCGGATGCCAGGGAATAAAAGCGTTGTGCTTAGCGTTCTCAGGTAGAGTTTCAATAGCAGCGCCATGTACCTGCATCATCCGGTCGTTATTCTCCATCACCGCCTTCGTCACTTCATACACCAGCGAATCAGGCATATCTTTATGCGTAATGGCAACGTTCCACAGCGATACCGCAGAGGTATCCTCTTCTAAGCTGCTATAAATAGAGGCAGGTATCACGGAAGCAGACAGTTCAGGGAACTGCTCGGCAAATACGGCGATTTCATCGGGGGAAAACGAGAAAATATTGACATCAGCCTGAGCTTCTAGCTGACTAAATGCAGATACCGGCATGCCAGAAGCAAAGGCAAACGCATCTAGCAATCCATCCTGTACCTGCCCCGCTTGATCGGCTGCTCCGGCATTACGTGTCTCGACGTCCAAACCTAAAGCATCAAAAAGCTGGGGATAATACAGATCCCCGGTACCGCCAGCAGGGCCAATCCCCACCGTTTTGCCATCTAAATCAGCGATGGACTCAATTCCGGAACTTTCTAGAGCAATCACCTGAAGGGCGGTCTGGTACATCGGAAATACTGCCCGAATGTCAGTATGCTCGACACCTGGAGCCAGGGCACTTTCACCAACCCAAGCTTGGTAAGCAGGCCCCATGGTCACCATACCGAACTCGTGTTCACCCATTTGCACTAGCGTCACGTTTTGGACTGGCCCACCGGTGACCTCTGCTCCGAAATTGGCGCCAGTCGCCTCACTGGCTATATTTCCCCAACCCGAGCCATAGATGTAATAGGTCGCACCTTGGCTACCGGTACCAATCGTAAGACTGTTTGGCCAATCACTACGATCATCAGCAAGGGCGTTGCCCGCAACGGCAGTGAACAATGCACTCGTTAAAAGTGTTGTGAACGTTTTCATAGGAATACTCCATTAATGTTGTTGTTGTCACTGTTGCTATGAATGCTGCGTTCGTTATGTAGAAAAGAATAAAGTCATCATGAGTTAGCGTGAGAAAACACCTCCTTGGGTAGGTTATTTATTTGATTCACCGTCATTAATCGCGCCAACGCTTCACAGCGATCTTCAATCAGCTTGTTGGTGTGAGCGATGGCATCCACTAATAAGACAGGGCCGTCTACCAGTGAAAATGCAGCAGTAACACCCGCTTGATAGGCATTCTGCCAGCCGTCACCTAAACTGCCTGCAAGCACCACGACGGGAACACCTTGTACCGCCGCTGCTTTAGAGACGCCAATAGGCGTTTTCCCGGCAAGACTCTGCCCATCTAGCCGACCTTCTCCCGTCACCACCCAATCGCATTTCTTTAAAAGGCAATCAAATTGGCAATGCCTCATGACAAGCTCGATACCAGGCGTTAGCTCGGCACCCAACGCAACCTGGGCAGCGAACCCCATTCCCCCGGCCGCGCCCGCACCAGGAAAATCGACCAATGGCTTATCCAGCGCCAGACAAAGACACCGTGCAAAGTTCGCTAATGCGCGATCCAACCTTGTGACCGAGCCAGCTGCGACTCCTTTTTGTGGACCAAAAATCGCGGTGGCCCCGTTTTGACCGAGCAAAGGGTTACTAACATCCACCGCAGCAGTAAATGACACGCTGGCAAGCCTAGGATCTAGCGCATCCAGCGCCACGCGCTGAACCCTTTCCAGTGCGGCGGCTCCTAAAGGCAGGCAGTGGCCCTCTGCATCCAGAAGCTGTGCGCCTAAGGCCGTTAACATGCCTGCACCGGCGTCGTTGGTAGCGCTTCCTCCTAACGTCAGCACAATATGCTGAACCTGTTTGTCCAGCGCTTCGCGGATAAGCTGGCCAACGCCAAAGGTGCTAGCACGCTCCACAGCACCTGGCTTGCTCGCCATATCAGCACATAACCCACTTGCCTGCGCCAGTTCTATAAATGCCGTCGCATTCTGCTCATCCCACCCCCACGCCGCCTGATGCTCACGACCATATGCGTCAATGACAGAACGCGTTTGCCGCGTGGCATAACCGCTGACTAACAGAACATCCAATGTTCCTTCTCCACCATCAGCAAGCGGGCATTGAGTAATCTGAGCATCGGGGCAGCCGCGCTTGAAACCACGCGCCATGGCTGCAGCGGCTTCAGTCGCGCTAAGCGATCCTTTATAGCTATCTGGCGCTATCAAAATGTTCATGACGATTGCTTACGCCTGGCTTTCAATATCAGAACAAATAGCGAGAGTGACATCGTGGGTAGTAGCCGTACCTCCAAGATCCTTGGTCTGTAATCCTGAAGCCGTTAGACGCTCAATGGCTGCCATAAGACGCTCAGCGGCTAACTGTTCGCCCAGATGCTCCAGCATCATGACCGCGGTCCAGAAAGAACCCACAGGGTTGGCTATGCCCTGCCCCGCAATATCAAAGGCAGAGCCGTGGATGGGCTCAAACATCGAGGGGAACTGACGTTCTGGATTGAGGTTTGCCGTAGGAGCAATCCCTAAGCTGCCTGAAAGCGCAGCGGCTAAATCGGAGAGAATATCGGCATGCAAATTAGTCGCTACCACCACGTCAAGCGTTTCAGGTTTCAGCACCATGCGCGTAGTCACCGCATCCACCAACTCACGGTCAATGGAAACATCGGGATACTCTTTGGCCACTTCAAAAAAGATTTCATCCCACAGCACCATACCGTGACGTTGAGCATTGGATTTAGTAACCAGAGTAAGCTGCTTACGGGGCCGACTTTGGGCCATCTCGAAGGCAAAGCGGTGGATACGCTCGATACCTTTGCGAGAGAAAATCGACACTTCTGTCGCTACTTCGTCCGGTAAACCACGATGAACGCGCCCACCGTTGCCTGAATACTCCCCTTCGCTATTCTCACGAATGATGACCCAGTCAATCTTATCGGCATGCTGCAACCGGCTGTTGACGCCTGGTAAAACGCGAGCAGGACGCACATTGGCGTATTGGTCAAACCCCTGACAAATGGCTAACCGCAGTTCCCAAAGTGAAATATGGTCGGGTACTTGCTGGCTGCCTACCGCGCCAAAATAAATGGCATCAAACGTCGCTAATTTTTCAAGGCCACCTTCAGGAATGTACTGGCCTTGATCCAGGTACCGCTGGGAGCTCCAATCAAACTCCTCAAAATTAAAGGTAAAATCACCGTTCTTCTTCGCCAGCGCTTCAAGCACTTTTTTGCCAGCGCCAATTACTTCTGTACCAATACCATCACCAGGAATGACTGCAACGTTATGTGTTCGCATGAGATGCTCCTACTTGTTAAGGGCTTATTGTGTGAACCTGAACGCATCCTAGGTGACATCATCAGACATCAGCAATAAACTCAGAGTTAATTTAGTTTTAACCTGAGAGTTAACAATGAGTAGCGTATCCGAACTCGATTTTTTTATTTTGCTATGCGCTGAAGGCAGTATTTCAAACGCTGCGAAAGCGCTGGATATTTCTTCGGCGGCAGCTAGTAAACGACTAGCTCAAATTGAAAAAAACATGGGTTGTCAGCTAGTTATTCGCTCCACAAGAGCAATGAGTCTCACCAGTAGTGGTCAGCTATATCTTGAATATGCACAGAAAATTAGCCGCGAAATGGACACAATGCGGCGTGCCATTCGCCAGCAGAGCACTGGCGCAGAAGGGACCATACGGATTAACGCTCCGTTTGGTTTTGGACGAAAGTATATAGCAGACGCAATATCTCAGTTTGTCCGAGAATATCCTCAAATTGACTGCCAACTTTACCTAACCGATCACCCAGTCAATCTTATTGAGCGCTCGCTTGATGTGTGTATTCGTTTTGGCAACTTGCCTGACTCCACGCTACATGCACGCAAGCTAGTGACTCATCAACGCTGGCTATGCGCAGCACCACGCTATTTAAAAAAAGCAGGAACGCCCGCGCATCCTCGTGAACTATCTCACCATAACTGTCTGTTTCTGCGCCAAAACGATGATACCTACGGTAATTGGACATTTATCAAAGAGAATGAGCATCACCACGTTAAAGTAGCTGGCTCGCTAAGCGCCAATGATGGTGAAACCGTTTTACACTGGACGCTACAAGGCCTGGGTGTCACGGTACGTGCAGAGTGGGACGTGGTGAAACATGTCAAAACCGGCAAGTTGATTCGCTTATTGCCTGATTACGCTTTACCAAATGCCGATATTTATGCGGTGTATCCATATAGCCAGTACACACCTATCAGGGTGCGGCTACTCATCGATTTTTTGGCAGAGTATTTGCGTCAGCCACTGATTTTTTGATCATTCAGGCAAATTGAACGACTCTGCAAGCCGCAAGTCATAACGTTCAAGGCTGCTTTATTTGAGTCTCATTGCCAAGGAGAGCACATGACACAGTTCATCAACGACCCTACCCTGCCAAAACCCAGTTTCCCGGGTAGCCATATGGTAGTTGACGACCACTATATGTTTATTTCTGGCCTGACGGTGGCCGATCTTTCCAACGGGGAAGCGGCGCGAGGCGATGTTAAAGAGGAGACCCGCCTAGTGATGCGCGAACTCGCGCGCATGCTAGAGCAAGAAGGTGGCAGTCTGGCGGATGTGGTTCGCGTGGATGTTCACCTCACTGACCTAAAACAGATCAATGCGCTAGACAGCATCTACGCCGAATTTTTTGAGCCAGGGCGCTACCCAGCGCGCACTTGTACTGAATCACCCCACATTTGCGGTGGCAGTTCGGTAGAAATTACCTTGATGGCGAAACGTCCATCGAAAGACACTGCAGCGGAATAGCCTCCGTTAAGATTTGACTAACGCCAGGATCGCGTCAATATCCAGATGTGCTTCTAGCGTATCGGCCAAGCGCTCCAAGGCTTGTTCGCGGTGGGCGTTGTAATCTACGCTGCCTGCCTTGGCTAGGCCAAGCTTCGTGAGTAGCGCTTGGCAGGCGTCTGGATGATCAAACAGGCCGTGTAGGTAAGTGCCCATCACTTGGCCGTCCTCGCTGATGGCCCCATCCAAGTGGGTACCGAGATCGAATAGCGGATTGTCCAGAGCGGAGCCTTTGCTAACGCCGTTATGGATCTCGTATCCCTTTACCTTTGCTTCTTCCCCCACCAACATGCCGCTCACGTTGCGAAGCTGCTTGCCCGCCACCATGCGTGTCGTCAGCGGTAACAGACCCAACCCGGCGACTTTCCCGGGCGTGCCCTCTAGCCCGTCGGGGTCATCCACCCACTCCCCCAGCATTTGAAAGCCGCCGCAAATGCCCAGCACTTTGCCGCCATAGCGCAGGTGGCGAGTCATCGCGGCGTCCCAACCTTGGCGCTTTAACCAGGCTAAGTCGCTAGCGGTGCTTTTACTGCCGGGAAGTACGATCACATCAGCGCAGGGAATGGGCTGATCGGGGCCGATAAAGCTAAGCGATACCTGCGGATGCAGGCGAAGCGGATCGAAATCGGTATGGTTACTGATGCGCGGCAGTGCAGGAACGATAACCTTGAGCGTTTGGCTCTCTTTCTCCGCCTGCACGGTGCCGATGCTATCTTCGGCATCCAGCAGCAGCCCTTGTAGATACGGCAGCGTGCCCAGCACCGGCTTTTGGGTGCGCGCTTCCAACCACTCTAGCCCTGGCTCCAGCAGCGCAATATCGCCCCGAAAACGGTTGATAATAAAGCCTTTGGTGCGGGCCTGTTCGCTGTCACTCAGTAGCGCCAGCGTGCCAACCAATTGAGCAAACACGCCGCCGCGGTCAATATCGCCCACCAGCAGCACCGGGCAGTCCGCGGCTTCGGCAAAGCCCATATTGGCAATATCCCCTTTGCGCAGGTTGATTTCCGCCGGGCTGCCTGCGCCTTCGGCAATAATCACATCATAGCGCTGCTCTAACGCTTGCCACGCTGCCATCACGCTCTCTTGGGCGGTGCGTTTGAAGGCGTGGTAGTCCAGCGCGTCCATATGGCCGTACACCTTACCACGCAGAATCACCTGGGCACCCCGGTCGGTTTCTGGCTTTAGCAGTACCGGGTTCATATCGCTATGGGGAAGGACGCCGGCCGCTTGGGCCTGTAGCGCGGTGGAGCGGCCAATCTCGCCACCATCGCTGGTCACCGCACTGTTTAGCGCCATGTTTTGTGGTTTGAACGGGGCCACCGAGAGACCCCGGCGCTTGAGAACTCGGCAAAGCCCCGCCACCACGGTGCTTTTGCCCGCATCCGAGGTGGTGCCTTGAATCATCAGTGTGGTCATGGCGTCTTCTCGACCTACGCAGTTGCTGAATATCCGTCCTTGACCTCCTCCCCTTCCTCAGCTTCTTAGGAAGCTGCCGCCTGCGGCGGAAAGGAAGGGGATTCCCGGTTGTTGCCTTCCGGGTTCCTGCTTCACAGCCCGTTGCCCTTGGTGATGGCACCTCAG